>NZ_JAEQCT010000115.1:0-26860 GCF_020738205.1 Microcoleus sp. PH2017_24_DOB_U_A | reverse complement strand
GGATTATGGTAATTTATTTGCTTTCTATTATGCCATCAACTTAGTCAGACAGACAATTGTCTGAGTATTTATACTGATTGCAAAAGTGGGATGCTCCCCTTTAATTCTAGCAAAGTAGCATTCAATCTCTCATTAGTTTCCGCTAGCTCATCATTTTTAGATTGCAAATTGTTTTGCAGATTTTGTAAACTCAAGTGAGTTGCGACACGAGCCAAAACTTCTTCTACTTGAAAAGGTTTGGTAATGTAGTCTACTCCGCCGACGCCAAAAGCTTTGATTTTATCCAGTACATCGCTCAAGGCACTGATGAAGATCACGGGTATGCCGCGAGTGCGATCGTCCGCTTTGAGCTTTTCGCATACTTGATAGCCGTCGATCACCGGCATATTAATATCCAGCAAAATCAAATCCAAAGCAATGGTTTGGGCAATTGATATAGCTTGGTTTCCATCCCGTGCGGGTCTAACATTGTACCCTTGTTCTGTCAAAATCCCAGCGAGAAGGCGCAAATTAGCTGGAGTGTCGTCAACTACAAGAATATTCGCCGTTGGTGGGACTATTTGCTGGCTGCTCACGATCGCTTAAACTCTCTTGTGTTATTTTTTAGAGCTGTCAATTAAAATCACTATTTTACCGCAGTTCAACTGATTTGCCAAGATAGTCGCGACTTTCACTCAACTGATACCAGTTCAAAAAAAGAATGCGACTCTATGCAGGATCCCAACCCTCATGCCAGTCATTACGAATCTCAAATCTCAAATCGGAAAATGGAAAATCGTATGAGACTGTTCTCTGAAGAGAGGACGCTGCTAGGCACTAGACGCTCATCAACCCGCTGTATGACTGTATTTTTTGTTGCTCAACCCAGGATTTTTGAAAGGAACCTGGTTTCTCGCTCTGAGAGTAAAAAAACCGGGTTCTTGAGATAAGATTATGGACTCAAATCCAAAGCTTTCTTTCCTATTTCCGGTTCATTTATAGTTGGTAATGACCGGAATGTATTCAATTTATTATATTAAATAAAGTCAGAATTACTTTGGGGCAATATTGCGTGCATTTCGTGACAGCGTTGCAGATAATTTTGCGCCACCCTATCTAGGGGATTCTTGCGTACACAATCCGCAAACAGTTCTGCCGCTTCTTGATGTTTAGCAGCAGCGTAATTATACAGTGCTTCGACAAATACGGGTAAAGTTGCTAACTTACGCTCTTTCAATTCAGGTGGATCGGCATCAAAAACTTCGTAAATTGTCATCAAATCCGATTTACCTTTTACTCGAACACAGCCGATATTTCGGATTGAGTAACTTTTGGGATCGGTCAACTGCAAAAAAGTATTTTGAGCGATCAACATCGACACCCCGTAACTTTTCGTCATAGTTTCCAGCCGCGAGGCTAAATTCACAGCGTCGCCAATCACCGTACTGTCCATCCTGTTAGTTGACCCAACTGTTCCTAACATCAATGAACCTGTATTGATGCCAATCCCAATTTTAATAGGTGCGTAACTGCAACTCATGCGATGTTGATTGTATTCAGCGAGACTGTGCAACATAGAAATTGCAGCATTCACGGCATCGCTGGCACTCTGACCGAATAAAGCCATAATTGCATCGCCAATATATTTATCAATAAAGCCGTGATTTTTAATAATGTTTGGCTCCATTCGACTCAAATAGGAATTAATAAAATTGAAATTTTCTTGAGGTGTCAGGCTCTCAGAAAGAGCCGTAAAATCCCGAATATCGGAAAACAATATTGACATTTCCTTTTCCACGCTGTCGCCGAGTCGAACGTCGCTCAAGCTATCGTGGCTTAGCAGCGAGACAAATTCATTCGGCACAAAGCGTTTAGCAGCTTCTGTTAATTTTAATTGCTGTGACAGAGCAACTTCTAACTCCTGATTGATTTTCCGAAGTTCGGCATTTTGTTCTGCTAGTTTTTTATCCTGACTGTAGCTGTGGACGGCTTCTGTCACAGTCAATCTTAAGTCTTCAGTTTGCCAAGGTTTGCCGATGTAGCGGTAGAGTTTTGCCTGTTTGATGGCATTTCCTACCGCTTCAATAGTCGCCTGACCGGTCAGCATCACCTTGAGAGTTTTGGGGGAAATTTCGTGAACTAGCCGCAACAATTCATCGCCTTTCATGTCAGGCATCACGTAGTCCGAGATAATCAAAGGGATTTCATAGCCGTCTTCGAGCAATTCAGCAATTAACTCTAGGGCATCTTTACCTCCTTCGGCAATTTCAATCTCATAAGTATTGCCTAAAGCTTCTTTTAATTCTGTTTTAAGACTTTTCAGAATTGTTTTTTCATCGTCAACGCAAATAATGACTTGTTTGGTCATAATGATAAGGCTGTTTTAATGGTTTCGATCAACTCTGATTCCGACCAAGGTTTCTGCAAACACCGATGGAGGTTGGCTTCGTCAAAAGCCCTCTTGACTGCCTCTTCATCGGCTTGACCGGTCAGCATAATTTTTACTGTTTTTGGAAATTTTTGATGAACTCGAATCAGAAATTCATCTCCTTTCATTCCTGGCATTAACCAATCCGATACAATCAAGATAACTGAGATTTCGTCGTCAGTGAATTCATCAATTAACTCTAGAGCATCGGCGGGACTTTCTGCTATCTCGTAAAGATAAGCATTCCCAAAGGCAGATTTTAGTTGCGTTTTCAGACTTTTTAAAACTACTTTTTCGTCATCAACACACAGGATAATTGGTTTAGACATTTTTGCTAATTAACTAAGTTTTAGGAGAGATTGACAGGTAGAACAACTGTAAAAGTAGTTTGGCCTGGAACAGATTCAACTTCTATTTTACCGCGATGTTTGTCAATAATTTTTCTGACTATATCGAGACCCAGACCGCTGCCTTCTCCGGGGGGTTTTGTGGTGAAGAATGGAGCGAATATTTTGGGCATTACTTCGGATGGAATTCCGGCGCCGCTATCTGTAACACCGACTTTGATATTGTTGCCTTCCTGAAGGATATCCAGAGTTAATGTGCCTTGATTGTCCATCGCTTGCAGGGCGTTGTGAATCAGATTTGTCCATACTTGATTGAGTTGGTCTGCATAGCACATTACGGGCGGTATTGTTTGGAAATTGCGGATGACTTCGACGTTGTGTTTGAGGTTATTTTGATACAGGGTGAGTACGGTTTCTATGCCTTCGGTTATATTAGATGCAGCCATCGTTTCTGATGAGTCGTAACGGCCATAGGTTTTCAAGGCGAATACGACTTTAGAAGCGCGATCGGCTGCGGTATTGATTGTTTGGGTTCCTCGCTGGATTTCGGAGAGTTTGTAAGCCATTTCTAAGATGCGATCGCGATCGACCTTTTGCAGCAGAGACAGAAAGTCGTCAGCCTCGTAAATCCCCATATCTACCAAAGTGTCGGCGATCGCATTCCCTTCGTCAATATTTTCGTCTTCGAGTTGACGAATCAAAGTCCGCTTTAACTTCCTTTCTTCTTTAGCTGTTAAAGTCAGATCTTTTTGTAGCGAGCGATACAGTAGTGTGTTAAAACTTTCAGATTCTGCGGGGGAAAGCGACTGAAACAGTGAGGGCAAATTGGTGATGGTTTGCTCTAAAAAAGTAGTCATACTTCCGGCACTCGATCGAATTGCGCCCAGAGGAGTATTCAATTCGTGGGCAACTCCGGCGACTAATTGACCTAAAGCTGCCATTTTTTCCGATTGAATCAGCTCTTCTTGAGTGGTTTGCAGGTTGTCTAAGGCTGTTTTGAGCTCTTGGGTTCTTTCGGTGACTTGGACTTCGAGAGTGCGGTTGTATTCCGCTACCAATTTCTCGGCTTGTTTGCGCTGGGTGATATCGGCAAAAGCTGCGATCGCATAACTCACCTTTCCTTTATCATCATAAATGGGCGTTCCCCAAACCTCGATCGGAATAATCCTGTCAGACTGGCGAATTTCCATATCATCAACGTTAACGCTGGCTCTCTTAAAAGCATTAGCAAGGGGTTCTTTGTCTGCTGGATAAAGTTCGTTGGTACCTGCCAGATAAGCTTGATAAATCTCTCGAAGTTCTGACTCAGTATTAGCGATGATGCCTGTACCTAATAAATCCTGAGCGCGAGAATTAACATAGTAAGGTTTGCCACTAGACTCGGCGACAAATATACCCACCGGCACTGCTTCCAAAATTTGGTTTAATCGACTTTCACTCTCAGACAATTCGGCATTCAAAGCTTGCATTTCTGTGAAAGATACTTGAAGTTGCGCCGCCATACTATTAAATGAATTGGCAAGTTCCCCGACTTCATCGGATCGGTTGAGCGTTACACTTTTGCCCCATTCACCTTTAGCAATATTTTTGGCAGCCTCGTTCAAAGATAAAATTGGTTTTGTCACCCATCTAGCCGTAACAACGCCAACAATTATCGCGATGACAAAAGCAGCAGCGCACAACAAAATAGTCGCAGTATTGTTGGCATTAATTTGTGCCATAAAATCCGCTTCGGGAACCACCACCACAATTAACCAATCCAATCCTTTGTCATCTTGCCAAGGCAGAACTTGTAAAAATTGTTTTTTCCCCTCAACATCAAATTCTAGTGACTGCGCCGTTTTCAGAGATTGAAACTCGTTAAAATTAGCTCGTAAATATTTAGCCGTGGTTTGAGTGAAAGTATTTTTACTGTCAATTGCTTTAACTCGTTCGGCTCCGTATTCTTTGTTGATGGTATGAAACGGTCTTTCTCCTGTCGAAGTTGCGACTAACATTCCGGATCGCTCGACAATAAAAACCTGTCCAGTTTCGCCGATTTTTAAGCTTTGCAAAAACTTACCAATGGTGGACAAATTAATATTAGTTAGCAATACCCCTTGCAATTTGCCTTGTTTGTCGTAGAAAGGCATAGATGCGCCGAGATAGGCAGTAATGCCAGCCGTATTGGGATAAATCTGACTCCAGGTGGGTTTACCAGCAGCTACCGCAGCTTTGTACCAGGGGCGAGTGCGCGGGTCAAAATTAATTTTGTTGTTTAATACTGCGCCGATTTCGCCGGATTCATTGGTGGCATAGGTGCGGAAATCATAGTTACTTGCTGCTGTCGATACTCTCCAAGTCAGCGAGCCATTGTCGAGCCTTTCTGCCCCCAAGTTGTCTCTTTGTTCTAATCCTAAACCGGTAAAAGTGAGGGTGTCAAATATCTGAAGCTGCCGCCAAAAATGACGCTGTAAAACAGGTACATCTTCCAGGTTGAGGGTGCCGAGTTCGATCGCAACAGCATTGATCTGGTTGACCTGATGGGGTACAGTCAGGTAAGCACCGAGATTCTGTTGGACGCGGCTGCCTACTTCTGTCATTAGTCGATCGGCAATTTCGTTGACTGCCTTCTGTCCGTTTTTAAATGAGAGATATCCTACCAGTCCCACCGCCGCGAACAGTTGCAAGACGAAGGGAACTATCAGAACTGTTCGCAGGGTTCGGGAGCGAGCAGTTTTTGCGGCTTCGGTGGCAGTAGATGGGGTTTTGTTCACAACGTTAGTGCTGGATCTAATTAGGATCGGGATTGTTTTGAGTTCAGAAATACTTGCAGGCGGGCGACATCCACCTGCAAAAAATTGACGGCCCGCCCAAATCGCCATGCCGTATTTCGCTCTCTTTGGGATGCACAGGAGTTGAGAAACCGATTTAGCAACCAGATTCGTCGCTGTCAAACCAAGATTTGTTGTAAAAACCCGGTTTCTTTTCGTAAGTTTTATTCTGGTTATTCCGTCTTGCCAGAGTCTGCTGATTTTTGAGGTGCAACTTTTGAACAGAAGCGTGCACCGCTCGACTCTACAACATTTTTTAGTGCATGAATGAATAAATACAAACGCCTGCTTTCGATTCTACAATAAATAGAGGTAATATTGCGAGCGCTGGGTCATTTGTTGCACTTTTTAAGTCAAAGTGCCGGGAGTGCAAGCTTTGGGCTGTGGTGGTAATTTATCGATCGTACAAATTCATAGCAGAAGCCATAAGCCATAAGCCATAAGCGATCGCCTGCAAGATGCCCAATAGCAGTAAGGTGCAGACACAAGCACCCGACATACTTAGGTTTTCGATTGACGGATTTGAGCGCAAAGGACGATCGCCCTTTGCGCTCAAATTGAAACTAAGTCAACGGCTGCGAATTCACCCGCCGAATTGCCACCACCGCAGGTTTAGGTGGATTATTAACTGTTTTAAGAGGCCAATTCGATCCTACGGGCACTTTTCGAGTCTGCAAAAATTCCTTACCATCAATAGTCTTCATGGCAAAATTGCGATCGTCTGCCGCCATATCCTGCCGCATTCCGTTAATTTCTCCTGGATGCTGAATTGACAAAAACAAAGTCTTTTCATCCTCAGTAAAAAACGGCCCAGTAGTTTCGCACTCCATCGGCCCAATTCCAAACAAAAAAGCCTCCCCAGCATTGGGGCCAGAAGCCGGCAAAAACCAAATTGCATTGTTACCATACAAACCGCGCAAATTAGATTGGCTAATCGGTTTCCCATCTTTATCAACTCGGCCCGCAGCAACAGGTGCATTCAGTTTGTCAGAAGACATATCATTTACCATCCAAACATTGCCACCCTTGTCAATCAGTAAATTATCTGGATTAGAAAAACCCAATCCGCCCGAAGCCGGTTCGCCACCCGTCGCAAACATTTTCCACTGAAAAGTCATTGCAGATGGCTCGTTACCCTCTTCAACTAAGCGCATAATCCAGCCGTATTCGTAAGATTTGCCGTCCTTCCCTTGAAAAATTCGCAAATCCGGCCCGCCGTCGCTATCGCTGGCAGAACCGGAAGTAAAGGTAATGTATAGAGAACCATCAGGAGCAATTTCAGTGTCTTCGGGACGAGCAGTGCAAGTAGCTCCTGCCGCACTTGCGGCATAATGAGCATCAATTAAAATTGCACCTTGTTTTTCCTTAGCTGTGCCTTCGTAGAGGTCATTTAAAGTCTTGAATTTTTGTTTAAAAGCAACTGCTTCTGCATCTTTTTCGACTTTGACAAAACCGCCTGCGGGACGCAGCGGCAAATTAATCATTCCGCCTCCATGAAGGCTAGGCAAATCTGGATTGACAGGCGTGTCAGTTTTTAATGGAATCCACCTACCGGTGCCGTCAGCGTTAAACTTGGCAGCATAAAGCATTCCGTCTGTCAATAGCTGGGAATTAGCTTTATCTTTGGGGTTTTTAACTGCGTTTTTGCTGACGAATTTGTAAATATGTCCGCTGCGCCGATCGCACCCCGAGTAAAATGCTAATGGTTTTCCGGCTACTACGCGAATGCCTACAGCTTCGTGGCGGCAGCGTCCCAGCCAAGTGTGTTTGGTGCCGTAGTCCTTGGGGTTAGCCGGATCTACTTCTACCATCCAGCCGTATTTATTACCCGCCAAGCCGAAGACATTGCCCAAACCGCCAATTTCTTCCGCATCGATGTAGAAGTTTTTCTTGCTTGGATCGAAGGATGTACCGTCTGCAAATACAGGTTCCGGTACGAAATTCTGGATGTTTTCTTCCGCACTAAAAACCGTTCCCCAAGGCGTAGTCCCGCCCGCACAGTTATTAAAAGTGCCGATGATTTTTGCGCCCAACTTGTCCGAGTAGCCTTTACCTTTTTTGTTGAACACGGCTACCGCCGGGCCGGTGGATTTGAGGTAGCGCCCGTCTTCTAGGCCGGAAATACCCGTAATTCGGCGATCGGCTGGAGAATGCGTTCTTACCCATTTGCCATCATCATTTATTTTGATAGAAATTACCCCGATTCCCACCTCAATTAAAGCTGCTTTTGACACTTCCGCAACCATTTTTTTTGTCTGGTCTTTTTCCGACGCAGAAAAGGCATTGACTCCCACTTTTCCGGCGGAGGTAGCTGCCGCTTCTAACTTAGCAAAAGGCAGAGATTTCCCAATAACTTTTTGATAAGTTTGTATCCAGGGCTTGGCACTGATGTACTCGAAATTAACAGTTAGCAATCCCTGATTTTTGCCAGTTTCTACAAAGGAGAGATAGTCATTGTTGTAGCCGAAGTGAGAATCGCCCACTTTGTCTCCCCAAGCAGCTACGATATCGTAGGTAAAGCCTTCTGGAAGCAGGAGGTCGTCGGCTACTTCGTAAGCGCTGTAAGCTTGCATTTGCTGCTGGGTGGACGCACTGCTAATGGGGATGAATTGTCCAGTTTCTGTTAAGGTGCTGCTGGTTAGTAAAGGCATCGGCCCTTTGACTGGTTGGAAGTTTATGCCTCGTGCCATATTATCCACACTCTTGGCAGAGTTAACTGGCGGTGAGAAGGGCATGGCAAATTTTTGTTGGCAAGAATTGAGTGCAACACTACCGCCCGTTGCACCCAAGAAAAGTAGGAATTCTCGACGCTTGATAGTCATAGGTAAAAAAATGGTTAAGGACTAATTATCCGCAGACTATAAACTCAATTGACGGTCATTTTTTTGAAAGGTATGTTGTTGGGCTTTAGCCCCGTTTATCTATACGTCTCAAGAGGGCCCAAGCCCAACAACGTACCTATGCACTCGAACATTAATCTCTAGCTTTTTGTAACACAATTTGCTGGACTTAAGGATATATTCCAATTTAATAAAGGTATGTTGTTGGGCTTTAGCCCCGTTTATCTATACGTCTCAAGAGGGCCCAAGCCCAACAACGTACCTCATCAATAATTGCCCCATACATACAAATAAGGACACAACATTGTTGTATCCCTACCTACGTCATATTTAACTCGAACTTGTAACCATACAACAGATTAAAACAATCAACCAAATCGATAGCCGAACCCCCGTACTGTAATGATATATTCCGGTTGACCCGGATCGATTTCCAACTTTTCGCGCAGCCAGCGGATGTGAACATCTACTGTTTTGCTGTCTCCGATAAAATCTTGACCCCAAATTTTTTCCAGCAACTGATCGCGAGACCAAACTCGCCGGGGATTACTCATAAATAGTTCTAGTAAGCGAAACTGTTTAGGAGAAAATTTTACTTCAATACCGTGAACCAAGACGCGGCACTCTTCAGGATACAGAGTTATGTTCTTATATTGCAGCATCATCGGTTGTGGCAACTGACCGAGGCGCTGGCGCCGCATCAGTGCCCGACACCGGGCGATAAACTCCCGCATTCCAAAAGGCTTGGTGAGATAATCATCCGATCCGGCTTCTAGATAAAAAGCGCAGTTGTTTGCACTTCCTCTAGCACCGATAATCAAAATAGGAACGGGATTTCCTTGATGTCGTAACATTCGACACAGATCTAAACCATTAATTGAGTCCATAATTAATAGGTTGAAACCGAATTCACCGTGGTATGACGAGGAAGCTTGCACAGAAGGCAGAGCGTTGCGCCCGTCGCTAGTAACCACCACCTCATAGCCCTGTTCTTTCAGAGCTAAAGCTAGCATTTCCCGCAACAGGTCTTCACCTTCGAGTAACAAAATGCGGCCGGCTTGTCCAACAGCCAGCCTTGAAGGACTTTCGCTTAATTCAGCAGAAGACATAAATATCAGTGGGAGTTGTGTTTGTATGTGGCTAGCGGGAGGTGCCTTCTTCAGTAGCTGAGGCACTCTAGCGCTGCGATCGCTTTTTATGAACGATCGACTATTCAATCACTTATAATCTTTCGCCAGTCCATCCGACAGACATACGCTCGACTATTTCTACTTGCTCGTGCAAGAAATATAGCCGTTGAGCAGTTGCGATAGCTGCGCTGTCTGCCTGCGTCCAGGCGTTAGAAGCCTGGTCATTGTTCGGGGTCGGTATTACTTGGTAAAACATTGCCCGCTTTTAATTGACCAGGTTACACCCAATCTATAGGGAGATGGCTTTATCGTACAGGCAAAAGGTTATTAAAAGGTAAAGTTTTAGTAAATAAATGGTTAATTTATTAAAGATGAGTAATGTTGTTCTTAAAGTTTAACCGAACCCTACAGCTTTGGTTGAAGATACAATCTCGATCGGATTTACGCTCGAAAACTTGGTAACTGGAAAAATATTGGGCTAAATTAACGATTAATCTGGCAATCTGACGGGTTTTTGAGGAATAGTGTTTTGTGGGTTGGACGCGAGCTTGGTGGGTTGGACGCGAGCTTGGTGGGTTGGACGCGAGCGGGGACGCTCGCACTAAAAGCAGATCGCCCTACAACTGACCCAGGCCCGCTACGATCGACAATACGAAGTAAAAATTCTGTAGATTGCCTATAATGTTGCTGCATTTGAGTACCTGGCCCGAGGTTGAAGCTTATCTTGAGAGCTCCCGAGGCATAATTATCCCGATCGGCTCCACCGAACAACACGGGCCCACCGGTTTAATCGGAACTGACGCGATTACTGCTGGTGCGATCGCCCAGAGTGTCGGAGAAGCTGCCAATGCCTTAGTCGGCCCGACAATTAATGTCGGTATGGCTTTGCACCACACCAGCTTTCCCGGTAGCATCAGCCTCCGACCGCAGACCCTAATTCTTGTAATCAGAGATTATATCACATCTTTAGCAAAAGCTGGATTTGAGAAATATTTCTTTATTAACGGTCACGGTGGCAATATTGCCACGATGAAAGCAGCATTTTCCGAGACATACGCGCATTTGTCTGATTTGAATCTAGCAAATGCCGATCGAATCCAGTGTCAAATCGGCAACTGGTTCATGTGCGGTTCAGTCTACAAACTCGCCAAAGAATTGTACGGAAACCAAGAAGGTTCCCACGCCACCCCCAGCGAAGTTGCTGTAACCCAGTACCTTTATCCAGAAGCAATCAAGCAAGCACCGCTTTCGGAAGAAGTTGGATCTGGGCACAAAATTTATAGTGCTGCTGACTTCCGCCGCCGATTTCCCGACGGGAGAATGGGTTCAAATCCTGCCTTAGCAACTCCCGAACATGGCCAACAATTTCACGATTTAGCAGTCAAAGAATTGACTAACAATTATTTGGAGTTTTTAAACTCAGATTAACAATTGCGTGAACTTGATAAATCTGGTTTCGATCCGAAGCCAGATATCCCTAAATCTCGCTTAAAAAGCAGGGCGGTTTTATAGAAGTTACGTTGTTGGGCTTTAGCCCAAAGGTACGTTGTTGGGCTTTAGCCCAAAGGTACGTTGTTGGGCTTTAGCCCTCTTTATATATATGTCTAAAGAGGGCTGAAGCCCAACAACATACCTTAGACACGAATGCTAGGCAGCAGCTTCCTCTTCAGCTTCAGCTTCAGGTGCATCTGGGACATCTTGCTTGATCGTCAAATAGCGAATCACCTCTTCGCTCAGACGCATCGCGCGTTCCATAGGAAAAATTGCAGCGCCCGGAGCTGTATAGTTCATTTGAACGTATACCCCGTCGCGGTGCTTGCCGATTTCGTAAGCCAAGCGACGCTTGCCGCGGTGCTGAGTTTCGATATTTTCAGCACCTTGATCGCGCAAAATTGTTTGATATTTCGCGATCGCCTGGTCAGTCATTTCTTCACCCAAGTCAGGGCGCAGAATGTACATTGTTTCGTAAATAAACGGTTTCATGGCAATAATTCCCTTATGGACAACAAGGCTTCTCATGAAGCAAGGACTTATCATCATATACCAACTATGAACAATCTCAAAACTAAAAAATCAAATTCCCCAAACCGCAGTCGATCGTCGTGGAGTACGCTGTGGATCTATGGGATGATGAGCGCGATCGCACTTTTAATGCTCTTCCCCTTGCTGTGGCTGCTCAGTACATCCCTCAAAGCCCCCAGCGAAAACATCTTTCAATATCCCCCGCAACTGTGGCCGCAACAGCCAACCCTCGAAAACTTCATCAAAGTGTGGCAAACCAACCCCTTCGGGCGCTACCTGTTCAACAGCACCCTGATTGCAGGCCTCACAGTCAGCATCAATGTTTTGTTTTGCGCGCTTGCGGCTTACCCCTTAGCCAGACTTAACTTTCGCGGCCGCGAAGCCATTTTAATTACAATTATTTCCACAATCATGATACCCTTCCAAATAGTCATGATTCCGCTGTACATTTTGACAGTACAACTCGGATTAAAAAATAGCTATTTAGGCGTAATATTTCCCGGACTAGCCTCAGCCTTCGGCATATTTTTATTGCGGCAAGCATTCCTAGCAGTTCCCAAGGAATTAGAAGAAGCCGCCCGCATCGACGGCTGCACCGAATTAGGCATTTGGTGGCACGTGATGATTCCGGCAATTAAGCCGGCTTTAGTTACTTTAGGAATTTTTGTATTTATCGGTTCTTGGAGCGACTTTTTGTGGCCGCTGCTAGTTTTAGACAGACCGGAATATTATACGTTACCTTTAGGCGTAGCAAATTTAGCCGGGACATTTTCTTTGGATTGGCGTTTGGTGGCGGCGGGTTCGATTATTTCCATTATTCCAGTTTTAGGACTGTTTTTGCTGTTGCAAAAATACATTGTGCCGACAGAAACTGCCGCCGGAGTCAAGGGATAGAATTACGGAATTGGGCATTGGGCATTGGGCATTGGGCATTGGGCATTGTTAGTCTAAAATTCTTCCTTCTTCCTTCTTCCTTCTTCATACAACTCACAAAATTTATTTTTTATGTACGAACTGCCAGAGATCCGGGGGATTGTTGACCGCGCTGCGATCGTAGATACGATCGTAGGCTTTGCAAATGCGATCGACGCCAAAGACTGGGAGAAATTGCGATCGCACCTAGCGGACGAAATAGATATCGACTATTCTGACTTTCGGGGTGAAACTCCCAGACGAATAACCGCAGAAGAATATATAAAACAGCGGGTAGAGGGACTTGCAGGTTTGCTAACGCTGCACGTCAGCACCAATCATGAAGTAACTATTCATCACAATACAGCCAAATGTCAGTCTGCATACCAAATTTATCGAATTGACCCCAGTCGCCAAGCTGGAGAGAATCGGCTGGATACAGCAGGAAACTATTTTCACTCTTTGATTCAAACAACAGACGGACATTGGCTGATTGACGGAATCAAGCAAACTGTAGCAATTGTCAGCGGCAATCCTCAAGTTCACGGTGCTCTTCGCGCTAAATATTAAACCATTTTAGATTTTAGATTTGGGGATGATTTAACCTTAAATAGGTTCGTAGTGAGGACTTCAGTCCGCATAAAATCAGAGGACTGAAGTCCTCACTACGAACCTAATAACGGTATTTTTACTATAGTAAATCTCTCCAAAAATCTAACTTGCAAGTCTCTACCTCGGAGTAAAAACTGCACTAGGATAAGCAATCCGCTTGTGATTGAACTGTTCCCAAACCCGCACAAAAATCTCCGCAATTAAAGACATATTCTCCCGAGTCAAACCAGAATCCAGCAACTGATTATCCTGCCAGCGCGCCCGCAAAATCCGATTAACCATATTCAAAGCTTCCTCATGAGTGGCATCCTTGAGCGATCGCAAAGCAGCCTCACAAGAATCCGCCAACATCAAAATTCCAGTTTCCCGCGACTGCGGAATCGGCCCGTCGTAGCGAAAATCCTGCTCCCTCACTTCCCGGTTTTCGATTGCTAACTTTGAATTGTCCGCAGCAGCCAAAGTAATATTTAAATTTTCAGGTTCTTTTGCAGCAATTTGCTGCGCTTGATGGTAGAAATAAGCAATTAACATTGTGCCTTGATGTTCAGGAATAAACGCCTGAATCGCCTTCGGCAATCGATGCTTGCGCGCCATCACCATCCCCTCAGTAACGTGCTTTTTAATAATTTCGGCGCTCGCCCAAGGGTTATTAATTTCATCGTGTTTGTTGCCCCCGCCCATTTGATTTTCGCAAAATCCGCTTGGGTCGTGCATTTTTCCAATATCGTGGTATAGCGTACCAGCTCTAACTAACTCAACATTGCAGCCGAGTTCCCTCGCCGCAGCCTCCGCCAAACTAGCCACAAATAGCGTGTGCTGAAAAGTCCCCGGAGCTTCGGCAGCCAACCTCTTTAACAGCGGGCGGTTGGGATTGGCAAGTTCCGCTAGCCGGATCGGGGTAATCAAGTCGAAAACGTGTTCTAAATAAGGGCTGATGCCGATCGCCACCACGCTCCAAGCCAAACCAGCCAAACTTTGGCAACCCACCGTACCGAGTACGACGTACCAAATCGCACCGGCAGCAGCGCTAGCAATCAAAGTCCCCACCAGATAGACGCTGCCCTGAGTCAAGCCGACAGCCACGCCCAGAAGAGCCAATTCCTCGCGCGATCGCAACCGCCCGGCCATAAAAGCGCCCAGCAATCCCCCCGCCGCGCTAGCCACCAAATGAATCAACTCTACATCCAAGCCAATGGGTAGCAGCGCCGACAGCAGCCCCACCACAGTCACTCCCACCGCCGAACCGTAGAAGCCGCCTGCTAAAATCCCGATCGCGGGTAAAGTCGTCCAAGGCAGCCCCAAACTCACCAGCACCGGCGCGCTCAAAGTCAGCAGCAGCAACAGCAAATGATCTCTCCGGCGCAAGCGGTAGTGCCTTTCTACCAGCAACACGATCGCAATAGCCCCCGCGACTAAACAAACAAAACCCGCCAGCCCCAACCAATTTACACCCCGCCGGCTCAAACCAAAATAGTCCAGCAATACAAAATCTTGCTGCGCGATAAGTTTTCCTTCTGCAACAATAATATCGCCCTTCTCTACGGCGATCGTCACCGGTTTCACCTTTTGCGCGGCCAATTCCGCTAGCTGTTTGGTTTCCTCGGGATCTCTCACCAGATTTGGCTGCAAAATCGCACTTAAAGCCTCAACCGCCAAAGCTTGGGACTCTAACGGCACTTCGTCTGCGACTTGCAGCTTCACAGCTTCTTTCAAAATCTCTTTTGGTAACCCCTGCGGGATACCTTGAGCCAGCATCATTTTTGCCACCCGACTCATACCCGTTTGGGTTTTCTCCCAAGCTGCATCCGACAAATCAAACAGGGAAGTATCATAAATCTTTCGGAGCGCGGAAACCGACGGTTTTTCAAGCGCCTCCACAGCATTGGCATAGCGCCCGCGAGCCTCGGAAATACTATCTGTCAGGCTTTGAAAATCTGCTGCTCCGACCGATCGGCTGTAAGCTTGCAGTTGAGCAATCGCATCTTGCTGAGACTTGTTATCCGTCGGTGCAGCAATTGCCGGGGAATTCAAATTCAACCGCTCAAAATTTGCACTGTTGTCCCCTGCTTGCGCCAAAATCGATCGCCACTCCCACTCCGGACACCCCCTCAAGTAAACCTGAGCCGCATTTGAGAGCGCCGAGGGCGGCGCAAATGGAAACGGGCTTACCGCCCGCCGGAGTTGGCTCCCCTGTTGCCAAAATTGTTGCAATTCTCGCTCGATTTGTCGATCGACCGCGCGATCGAGCATTAATATCGGTACAGCCCCGATTCGTGCTGATGAACGGTGTTCTTCAGTAGTTTTGTGATCGGGGATGCTAACACTAGCAGGAGCCTTAATCGTCTGAGGAGCTTTCGTCCCCACATCCAATTTCGGCTGGTTGTAGAAGCGGTGGCCAAGAGTGCTGCTGAGCGAAACTACTGCTACCAGGGCCAACATCGGGGAACGAGCCTGATTTTTGAGGCTAGATTTTGAGGTTTTACTTGTCAATCTAATGAAAGTCTCGGGCCCAGGCCATTTCTGGGGCAAAAAACGGCTCAGGAGAGGCCCGCCAGGGCGATCGGCATCTGTTTTACTGTCACCATTTTGCACTTGAGCAATGTGTTGGCGCAGCGAGCGCGTAGCCCCTAGCTGCTCAATCTGTCGCATTAATGAGGAGAGCGTATTCATTTGTGTCGAAGATATATCACTGTTACTCAGCAGCTTTGTCAGAAATTCTGACTGTGCATCTTGATTGAGTTTATCCGAACTACCGTACCTGAATATTCAAAACTAGCAGGCTAACTTACCGGACTCTCGACAGCCGTTCGATTTCCTAAGTGTCGCCAACAACGCCAGCAGTGTCCTCAAGCTTCTGCTGCTTATTTCCTGCCCTTGTCTATCTCAAACAGCTCTCGTGCGGTGTGGCTAAAAACCCGCTTTCTCGGTCGATTCCTAGTTTCCCAATCCTATATTTTCCTAGAAATCTGGTTTGAGGAAGCAAGCACCTCCGATTTAAGTTGTTACTTGTTAATTTTTAATTGTCGCTCTCCTTTGGCTGTCACTTGTCACTTGCTAATTGCTAATTGTTAACTGCTAATTCTTAATTTCTAATTTCTGCTTTCCCCTCCTGTTCAAAGCTCCCAACTTTATATTTTTCGAGGTCTAATGACATAAGGTGCAGCCACTGCGCGGGCTAGGGCTGCGGAATCGGGCCCCGCCGAAGGGTTGTAAACTCCAGCCCAAACTGCAAACAGGTTACTTGCTAACTCCAAAATTTTTGCATCGCTGCCCGTTCCCCACAGGGAGGGTTCTCGGCCCTCGACTAGCGGCTGCGATTCAACCGCCGACAATACTTGTCGCCATTCTACAGGAATCGCAGCAGCGCCATTGTAGGCTCCTGACAAAGCTCCCGTCAAAGCGCAGGTGAGTTGTCCGGCTATCCCGCTACGGGCGGCCCGCACTACTGACAAGCGTAAGTCTTCTGGGGTGCTCAAGAAGCAGTAGAAAGCTAGGGCAATGGGAATAAAATTTCCTGGATTGACATTTGAGTGAGTTTCTGATTGTTTCTCGCCCTCTTCTGGTTTTCCTCGCAAAGCTGTGGCGCTTTTGCACAGGTGAGTGGTGGCTGTTTCTAAATCGGCTCCCTGTTCTAGTAGTATTTGCACTTGCCGCAGCAACTCGGTTAAGGCAGTATCTATGTTTAGGTAGGCAATGGTTTGTTCGATCGCTGTCCCGGGGTCAAGTCTTTGTTTGAGCGATCGGGCGATCGCATATCCTATAGCTAACACTGCTGTCTG
This sequence comes from Microcoleus sp. PH2017_24_DOB_U_A, assembly GCF_020738205.1. Taxonomy (NCBI): domain Bacteria; kingdom Bacillati; phylum Cyanobacteriota; class Cyanophyceae; order Oscillatoriales; family Microcoleaceae; genus Microcoleus; species Microcoleus sp. PH2017_24_DOB_U_A. Next base: position 9,998 of record NZ_JAEQCT010000115.1, on the reverse strand, counting down.
CAACTGTGCCTTATTTTCGTTGGGCAAAACATCTGTCGCCAGCATGATTTTTTCTCGCAGCTTGGCCTTATTTTCGTGAAAAAACATCACGCATGGCAGCGCAGCAACCGCAGCTTCACAAGGGTTAAGCAGGCTTTGAAACTCTGTGTTTGGAGAATGGTATATTTCCGACTTTGCCAATACTTCCCAAGTATCGCGCCAATCTTTTAAATCTAAACCGTTACACCGAATTAAACTTTGAGCGCACGCTACTGCAAGTCTCCCGCATTCGGAATATTTGCCCCTGAGTATTTTGGTGTTGGGAGAATTCAAGGCTAATATTGCGCCATTCAGGGTAAATTGTTGGTGTTTTGTCAGTTGTAAAATCGGCTGCAAGTCTTCGGTTTGGGGGAGGATACCCGCTAGTTGCCTCTGGTATTGCAGGCCTATAGAGTCTCCTAAAACTGCCCCCAGGATGGTTCCTTGAAACTTGCTCAACAGGGAATGCCGCATTTGAATTTAACTCAAGTTGCTACTAATTGGTCAGTTGTCAGTGGTCATTGGTCAGTGGTCATTGGTCAGTGGTCAGTGGTCAGTGGTCAGTGGTCAGTGGTTATTAGTTATTGGTTATTGGTTATTGGTTATTGGTTATTGGTTATTGGTTATTGGTTATTGGTTATTGGTTATTGGTTATTGGTTATTGGTTATTGGTTATTGGTTATTAGTTATTAGTTATTAGTTATTGGTTATTAGTTATTAGTTATTAGTTATTGGTTATTGGTTATTTTTTGCTTCGTCATTATTATTATTACCCATTACCCATTACCGATTCCCCATTACCCATTACCGATTCCCCATTACCCATTACCGATTCCCCATTACCCATTACCGATTCCCCATTACCCATTACCCATTACCGATTCCCCATTACCGATTCCCCATTACCCATTACCCATTACCGATTCCCCATTACCCATTACCCATTACCCATTACCGATTCCCCATTACCTACCCATTACCCATTACCCATTACCCATTACCCATTACCCATTACCCATTACCCATTACCCATTACCCATTACCCATTACCCATTACCCATTACCCATTCTTCTGATTAATTTGAATTCAAGCCAAACATATAAGGGCTGGTTTTCCATCTAAAACCGGCCCTCATCCGATCGCGAAAATCGGTGAAATTTTAATTTTTAATCACATAACTAACTAGAGCTTGTAGCCCCAGCCGATAACTTTCTGAGCCAAAACCGCTGATTTGCCCGATCGCCACCGCCGCGATATACGAGTGGTGCCGAAAAGCTTCCCGTCGGTAAATATTGCTCAAATGAACTTCCACCGCAGGGATATTCACAGCGGCGATCGCGTCTCTAATTGCCACACTCGTATGAGTATAAGCTCCAGCATTAATCAACAAGCCTTGGTGCTGCCCTAACATTGAGTGAATTGCATCCACCAAAACCCCTTCATGATTCGACTGCTGAATAGAGACTTGCACCTGGAGGGCTTGCGCTTCTCGTTCTAGCAACTTGTTGATATCATTTAAAGTCGCAGAACCATAAACTCCAGGTTCTCGCTGACCCAATAGATTCAGATTAGGGCCGTGAAGTACCAGGATATTTAACAATTTTAAAAATTCCAGCGCAACAAAATTTATGAGATTTTTGAGAGTTTTGACTTGGGATTTAGAACCAGTCTTCAACCTCAAACCTCAAACCTCAGATTTCACATCTAGTCCCGACTACCGGCGATGCCTGGGTTGGTTGACTGGAATAGGAATCGGTTCGAGTTCCGGTTGAGCTTCTGGACTCAGCAGTCCTTCTATCAGCTTGCGAACCCATTCTTTAATTTGTTCCAGCACCTTTTCAATGTCTTCCATTGAACGGATAGCTCCTTTTTTTATAGTCTAGATTGGTGACGCTCCTACTCTGAATCAAAGATTACAGCGTAGGCATCTGAGTCCTGTTAAGGATATCGAGATCTTCCTTCGAGGTACTCCAAAATGTTTCTCTCGCTCGGCGTTTTATAGTGAGGAACACGTCCAGCCCCACTGTTTTTGCACTAGATCAAGGATTGTTTGTTCAGGCTGTGAAGATTTAAGAGTCCTACGGAATCGGTTAACCTTCTATCCTTCACAAACCTGGCTTTCATCCCACCCCAAATCAAAGATTAGGTCGTGGGGATTCCCGCCGAGCTAGCTAAACCGACGGCTAAATCCCTGAAAATAAGCAAGCACGACTTTGAAACCAAAGGTCAAACTTGCTTTCTCGCTTGCTGGTTGTTGGGAGCAACGCTTTTAAGCAAAGGAGAGAATCAGTGTATTTGCCAATCAGCCCTGTCTTATTATCATAACGAATCTTTACAGATAATCAATAGGCAAGGGGAAAATTACTGAAATATCTCGGACTGCAATTATTAAATAAAGCTTAAGCTTAAGGATGAGTATTGACAATTGACAAAGTGTTAGAGGTTTTCTACGCTTTTGCCAATAATAATTTACGCCGGAGCCGATCGAGCGCCGTACAACTACTCAGATTTCTAATCCAATCGCGAGTGCGGGCATAGCCGAAACGGTATTCAAAACTTTCAGTCTCGCCCTCGGGGCCCGCTAAACCGATATAAACCAGTCCGACAGGTTTAGCATCCGTGCCGCCTCCTGGGCCCGCGATGCCTGTAATGCTCAATCCCCAAGTGGTGTTGAGACTGGCGCGCACTCCCGCAGCCATTTGTTTTGCGACTTGCTGGCTGACTGCGCCAAATTCGGCTAAATCTTGGGGATTAACACCTAATAATCCTTCCTTAACCCGATCGTCATAGGAAATAATTCCACCCAAAAAGTACCTCGAACTGCCGGCAACACTGGTCAACATCGCTCCCAACCCTCCTCCCGTGCAGGATTCAGCCACACTAAGAGTTTCGCCAGCCAACAGCAACAATTTACCGACAGTCGAGGCGAGGGTATCGGTATCGGCACCGTAACAGTCTAAGTCAGTAATCAGTAGCAACTGTTGTTCGATCGGCTCAATTAACTTTTTAGCATCAGCTTCCGACTGGGCGCGGGCCGAAATCCGCAGTTTGACTTCGCCGTGATTGGCGTAGGGAGCAACAGTAGGATTAGTTAAACTCAGAAAATTATCTACTTTTTCCGCGAGTGCCGACTCAGCAATTCCCCAAAATTTCAACGTGCGACTGCAAATAGTTGCACTGCACCAGCCGTTATTTTTCAAGTAAGGAACGGCGATTTCTTGCCACATCAAGTGCATTTCCGCCGGTACCCCGGGAAATGTCATCACTGTGACATTGGGAACCGGCTGCCAAATAATCCCCGGTGCAGAACCTGTCCGGTTTGATAGAATGTCCGCACCTTCGGGAATTAAAGCTTGTTTGCGGTTGCTCTTGCTCATGGTGCGTCCCCGCTGAGCAAATTTTTGTTCGATATCGGCGATAATTTCCGGCCTTTCGATGAGGGGAACACCAAAATAATCGGCGATTGTTTCGACTGTGAGGTCGTCTGGTGTGGGGCCGAGGCCTCCGGTGAAGACCAAAAGTTGCGATCGACCTATAGCTATTTCTATCACCTGTTTAATGCGTTCTGGATTGTCTCCCACAACTGTTTGATAGTAGTGAGGGATGCCCAAACTCGCTAATTCTTTCGCTAAAAACTGGGCATTGCTATTAAGAATATCGCCTAACAGCAATTCAGTGCCAACACAAATAATTTCAGCAACCATTATTCTATTTTAGATTTTAGATTTTGGATTTTAGATTGGTTATTGGGCATTGGGCATTGGGCATTGGGCATTGGGAAGAAGGCCCGCGCAGGGCATTGGGCATTGGGCATTGGGCATTAATGATTGGTGATTGGTGATTCTTACTAACAAGTAACAACTAACAACTAACAACTGACAACTAACAACTGTCAACTGTCAACTGTCAACTGTCAACTGTCAACTGTCTATCTTGCGTGCCTCCAAACTTTCCAGCTAGCGTATCCCAGCAAACTTGTAGCTCCCATAGCGTAAACTATGCCACTTGGAACTGAAAAAGCTAGGGCTAAACTTCCTACCCAAAGTGTCAGCGAGTAAATAAATAAAACCGCAAATCTATGGGATAGTCCGGCTTCTAGGAGTCGGTGGTGCAGGTGGCGTTTGTCAGCAATAAAGGGCGATTTGCCGTTACGGAGCCGATCGAGAATCACCGCCGACATATCTAAAATCGGTACAGCTAAAATTAAATATGGCAGTAACACAGAAGTAACAGCCGTAGTTTTAACTAACCCAATTACTCCCACTCCAGCGAGAGTAAACCCGATAAAATAAGCCCCGCCATCTCCCATAAAGATTTGAGCCGGATTGAAGTTGTAGCGTAGAAATCCCAAGGTGCCACCAGCTAAAGCCGCTGCAATTAGGGCCGCCGCCGGTTGGTGCATCGACAGACTGACAATCAGCATCACAACTGCTGCAATCCCCGAAACTCCGGCTGCTAAACCGTCCAAACCATCAATCCAGTTAATGGCGTTGGCCATACCGACGAGCCAAATCACGGTAATGGGCAAGCTCAGCCAGCCAAGATCCGTCAGTCCCAGGGAGGGAACTGTGAGAAACTCAATTTGTACGCCCGCGTACCAAGCGATGCTGGATACGCCAATTTGCATGAGCAAGCGTTTGATGGCTGAGAGCGAAAACAAGTCGTCTGCTAAACCGATGAGGAAGAATCCGATGCCGCCGAGGGTGACTCCCCAAACTTGGTATTCGTCTTTGGGATTGAGAACTTGTCCGCTAGCATCGATGAAGCCTCCACAGAGCCAGACAAATAACAGGGCAATCAGAGTGCCGAGAAAGATAGAGACTCCTCCCAAGCGTACCATGGGGCGCTGGTGGACTTTTCGCTCGCCTGGCCGATCGACTCGCCCGCTTTTGAGACCAATGGTTTTGACTATTGGCGTACTCCAGAGGACGACGCTCGCAGAAACCAGAAAAGCGAGTACATGATACAGATACTGGTGCGGCATCTGAAATTAATTTTAAATAGTGCGGGCAATTATACTGTCAGGCAGAGTCTACTACATTTCAGATGGCTTGTAACCAGGAAACATTTTTAAGAGCGACTGGGGGTTTGGGAGCCGGAGATTTGCCGGAGTGGAAGTTGCCAGGATGCGAATTGTCAGGTTTTTAAATGATTCCTCTCGAATTAATCGTCTTTCAATCGCAATGTTGATCGACTTTTTCGATATCCATACTTGCCAAGCGAGCTGAGTTGAGCGGTATCTTTCGCGATCGACAAATACCGTTAATCAAACCAGCGCCGCTCGACAAATATTTTTAGTAAAAACTGCCTTTCGCGATCGAGATTTTCGATAAAAACTGCTTGTCAAGATCGCAAGGAACAACTCTCAATCTTTTGTAGCTCTTTTACCTTTTTACCAGAAAGAATTGGTTGAAAGCCTCTCCTTGATCGGGAGAAATTAAAATCAGACTATTCATTACTCCCATCCTATTCCTTCTAGGTAGAGGTCGCTCTCAAGCTGTCAACTGTCAACTGTCAACTGTCAACTGTCAACTGAACCGTACACTTCCAACTACCAATTCCCCATTGCCGATCAGGAAAATTAAGCTAATGCCGGCACTTTCAAGAACAAGTGCGGGTATAACGGGAAGCGATCGCACAGTGCGGCTACTCGGCGCCGACATTCGGCGGCGACGCTTTCATCATCTGGATTTAGCAGTCGATCGGCAATAATATTACCAATCTCGGTAAATTCTGCTGTTCCCATTCCTCTTGTCGTCATCGCGGGCGAACCGAGTCTCAAACCGCTGGTGACAAAGGGCGATGCTGGATCGAAAGGCACCGTATTTTTATTAGCAGTAATATTCACACCGCTGACTAATTGGTCGGCTCGCTTGCCTGTCATGTTTGCCGATCGCAAATCTACTAGCATTAAGTGATTGTCGGTGCCGCCGGAAACGAGTTTTAAACCCCGCTGCTGCAACTGTGCAGCTAAAGCCCGCGCATTTTCAATTACTTGACCGGAATAAGTTTTAAATTCCGGTTTTAATGCTTCGCCGAAAGCTACAGCTTTGCCCGCAATCACGTGCTCTAAGGGGCCGCCTTGAGTGCCGGGAAATACTGATTTGTCGAACTTTTTGCCCAGTTCTGGGTCATTGGTCAAAATCAAGCCGCCACGGGGGCCGCGCAGGGTTTTGTGAGTGGTGGTGGTGACTGCGTGACAGTGGGCGAGGGGGCTGGGATGATGGCCTGTGGCGACTAATCCGGCAATGTGGGCGATGTCGGCGAGCAGGTAAGCTCCAATTTCGTCGGCGATCGCTCTAAACTTTTCAAAGTTGATAATTCGCGAATATGCCGAATAGCCGCAAATCAGCAATTTTGGTCGGTTTGCTTTAGCCTGTGCCAAAATTTCGTCGTAGTCGAGCTGTTCAGTTTCTTTGTTGACGCCGTAGTGAAAAGCTTTAAACCATTTACCGGATACATTAACCGGCGAACCGTGGGTCAAGTGTCCGCCGTGGGACAAATCCATGCCCATAATTCCGTCCCCTGGCTCTAGCAAGCTCAAAAATACTGCAAAGTTGGCTTGAGCGCCGGAGTGGGGCTGGACGTTGGCGTGGGCTGCGCCAAAGAGCTCTTTAGCGCGATCGATCGCGATTTGCTCGATGCCGTCAATAAATTCGCAGCCGCCGTAGTAGCGTTTGGTTGGCAATCCTTCGGCGTATTTATTGGTCAGCACTGAGCCTTGAGCTGCCATTACGGCTGCGGAGGTAAAGTTTTCGCTGGCGATCAGTTCTAAGTGATCTCGCTGCCGCTGGAGTTCTTGCCCGATTAAATCGGCAATTAGCGGATCGGTTTTGGAAAGGAAGTCTAAGTTAGTGTCCGTCATTCGATTTTAGATTTTAGATTTTGGATTTTGGATTGACCCCACGGCTCAAGTCGGGGGAAGAGAGGATTTGAGATTTTAGATGCAAGGATTGATTCCACGGCTCGATCCGGGGGCTTGTACCATCAAGAAATTCTTGGTCACAATAATCAACCTCTTCAGAAATTTGGGGATTGGGAATTGGGGATCTTGTACCATACTACGGATTTCGCACCATTGACATAAATATTACGTTGTGTTCAGGTTAAGCCGTTTGTCCCAAATTCCTGACATACAATGAAATTACTGGTGTGGAACCTGCCGGAGGTATCAAATGTTAGTCATTCTAATGGAAAATCAGATGCTTGCCCCTCAGTGTGTTTGCCAAAGTTGTGTGCTCGCCGATCGCACTGGCAAACCGCGCTGGAGCGGTGGAGAGCTTCGCTGCGGTCATCCAGTTGCCAAACCTACGGAAAATTTGCCCGATCGATACGAGTGTCAAATGGGCTTCGTCATTGCCAATATTAAATAATCATCGGGCATCGGGAATTGGCCAAACAGGGAATTTGGCGAAGCGAAGCGGAGGGATGGGGCATCGGGAATGGGGCATCGGGAATGGTGACTATTGAACCCGACTTGATATAAGTACCCATGAATCTACTCGGCTTGCTCGTGTGGGCAAATTCCGGGCGAGTCGGAACGCTTGCCTGCTGCTGCGTTATCCTGAATTTAATGCGAATTGATAGTTTATCGATCGACTCAGGAGAGTTCATTATGACTTGGCGCGGATCTACGACTGTTCCAGACCGGATTTTTGCTTCTTTGCCTTACTTGCTACCGCTGATTGACGGGCTTGCCTTTGGTAGGTTTCTGTTTACACAGTTTCCTGTCCTGCAACTGTTGTTGATACCGCTATCTCCATTGATGCAAATTTATAGTTTGCCCTTTGCTAGCTTGGTTATTTTCTTTGCCCTGTATTTAGGAGTAGTTAGAAACGAAAACATCAGTCACTTCATTCGTTTTAATGCGATGCAGGCGATTCTTTTAGACATTGTTTTGATGCTCTGCGGTTTGGTTTTGCCAATTTTTGCAAAAGGCTTCCAAGTCGCATTTATTGCAGAGACTCTGTATAATATGGTGTTTTTAGGCGCTTTAGCTGCATTTTTCTATGCAGTGGTTCAATCGGCTTTGGGACGCTATGCAGAGATTCCTCCCATTTCGGACGCTGTTTATATGCAGGTACGTTAGTAAGTAGTTATTGGTTATTTGTTGGTTGTTATTTGTTGGTTGTTATTTGTTGGTTGTTATTTGTTATTTATTCGGATCAAACCTAATAACCAATAACCAATAACCAATAACCAATAACCAATAACTAATAACTAATAACCAATAACTACGATATTTTCAAGACTGCCGATGCCTTCAATTTCAATGCGGACTCGATCGCCTATTTGCAGCGGCCCAACTCCTTGGGGCGTTCCAGTCAGTATCACATCGCCGGGATTTAGGGTCATGATTTGACTGATGTAGGAGACGAGAAAGTCTGGGGAAAATACCATGCGATCGATCTGAGATGACTGTATAGGTCGATCGCTCCCATTGACAAAAGTCTGCAACTGTGCAGCCGGACTCAGTTCGCGGACAATCCAAGGCCCCAAGGGACAAAACGTATCAAACCCTTTAGCCCTCGCCCACTGGTTGTCTCGCTTTTGCAAATCTCGGGCTGTTACGTCGTTGGCGATCGTATAGCCCCAAATTTTGCTGTGTGCTTGTTCGGGAGTGCAGTTGGTACAATGTTCGCCAATCACCAAGGCCAATTCTCCTTCGTAGTCTACCCTTTCCGACTGCTGCGGATAGCGAATTGCTCCACCTGCTGCGATGACAGCGCTGGGAGGCTTGAAAAACAGCAGCGGTTCTTCGGGTACTGGAGTTCCCATCTCGGCGGCGTGATCGACATAATTTTTGCCGACGGCTACAATTTTTGAGGGAGAGCACGGGGCGAGAATTTGGTAACTATCTGGTGCAAGTTCCAAATCAGTTGGTTGTCCTTTTAACCAGGGAGGTGCATCAAATACTTGAACGCTGCGGCTAAGTTGCAGCAAACCGTAATGGATGTGTCCTTGTGTTGTTTTAACTCGAACGTAGCGCTGGGCCATAATATTTTAGATTTTAGATTTTGGATTTTAGATTTTAGATTAAAACAGATTGACCACTTCCCGATCGCGGGAATAGGACTTTCTGTAGAATACAGAGGACTGATGCACGGGTGCCCAGAAACCGGGTTTTTTAACCAAAATATTTGCTTAAAACCCTCAATCTCGGTTGAAAAACCCGGTTTCTTTGTTGGGAGTGCGTCAGTCCTAATACATATAAACATGGATCTAGGGATAATTACTGAAAATTTATTGCTCGATCGACCTTCTGGATTTCTGCTGTATCATTTTTAACCCACTTTCCGTACAAATTCCGTGCAGCGCTTTGTCCCAAAAGTCAACCGGTAGCTGGGCTAGCAAGGCAAATTCAAAGATTGTGGCGATCGCAATTTTTGATTCCCACTCAGTTAAACTGAGCATTCGATCGTAATAGCCGCCACCGTAGCCCAAGCGATAGCCGCGAACATCGCAACCTACAGCGGGTACGAGGATTAAATCTACTTCTGAGGGGTTGATTTTCGGAGCATCCGGCAGCGGTTCTTGGATGCCGTAAGCGACCGTATGTAAAGCATCTCCGGGCTGCCAGACGTGCCACGATAACTGTTTGCCGACACAGCGGGGAAATCCCCACGTGCGGGGAGTTTCAAATAGGGGACTTAAATCTGGTTCTTGGCGAAAGCTAAAGTAGGCGAGGATTGTTTTTGCTTCGGTAAATAGGGGCGAGTTGTGCAGGTGGTTGCAAAGGATCTCGCTCTTTTGTCTCCATTCTTGGGCTGGTAGGGATTTGCGGGTGTTCAGGAGCGATCGTCTTAATTCGGTTTTGGTTAATGAAGGTTCAGGAGTGTTCATATTTGCGATCGAATCTCTCGTTTGAGTTCCAGTCCGGCAGGGGTTGAAAACCCCTGTCTCATAGCGAAAGTCCTCTCAAAGAGGACTCAAATTAATTGCATTTTGCATCAAACTCTGTAGTCGGTTTTAACCGACT
>NZ_JAEQCT010000001.1:0-3259 GCF_020738205.1 Microcoleus sp. PH2017_24_DOB_U_A | reverse complement strand
CTTGAAAGTCGGATAACCTTTCTTTCCGGGAACGGCTTTCTTGCAGTTGTCGTAGAACCGAGCAATGGCAGAATAAGCCCTTTCCACAGAGGCTTGGCAGGCACTAGAGTTCAATTCTTTAACAAAGGCAAACTCTTCTCTGAGCGCAGTGCTGTGACGGTACAAGTCTTTTTGCCCTACTCCTCGGTTGTCGATCCAGAAACGGACGCACTTATTCCGAACGAATTGAGCAGTTCTGATTGCTTCGTCTATAGCGGAGGACTGATTTGGTTTGCCGATCGCCTTGAATTCTAGAACGAACATCTTACGTGGGAACTCCCTACGCTAAAATTCTAACACAAAGCCGTCCTAGAAGGACGGGGCTTTAAACCCAAGTTTTTGGTAAGGTGCTGGAGATCGATCGAACTTTTAGCGGTTTACCCTTGGACGCAGGCCAAGCGCTGCGGTTGGAACACCGGAGCGAAGACTTTCAGCAAGCCGTGGAGGAGGGTACAATAAATTTTGTGCAAACTACGCGGATCGGGATTACTAAAGGGATTGATTTGCCTTGGCGGTGGTATTTGGGGAACTGTGTGGCCGTGTCGCAACTCTAGTAATCTCAAAGGTGTCAGTGTAAATTTGGTAGCTTAAACTTAGTGAAATTATGGCTTACTCTTCTGAAAACCCGATCGTACAACTCAAAAAATGCCTGACTCTCGCTCAGGATGTTGGGAGTCACGCCGAAGCTAACCGAGCTTTCGAGCAATTGTGCGGGATTATAGATGCTGAAAATCCGATGGCCGCGCAACTTTTGGAGATGTTGTGGGAAGACGCAATTCTGGCCAGACGTTCTGCTGTATTTTGGCAGCAAATGAGCGAAGTTGAGAAAGATATGGCGAATAGAATGATGGAAAATATGACGCAGATGAGACAAAATTATTTGCGTTTGATGCAGGAAATGTAGGATTTGGTAATGGGGAATGGGGAATGGGGCATTGGTAATTGGTAATTGGCAATTGGTAATTGACCCGAATTTGCCAACAAGTATAAGGTGCGTCAGCCGAGATATTTGACACTGGTCAAATAGTTGGTTTCCGGGGCACTCTACCATAAATTTTGTTACTTCAACCCGCGGAGGCGGGTTTTGTCTGTGTAGACGCGGTTTCAACCGCCGTCTCATCTTCTATTTCATCAAAGCAGCGCCGCGGTTGTAAAGTTCGCGCGCGTAATCAGTCCAAGTTCCCTGTCCCCAATAGCGGAAACAGCTTGTTTGTACCAACAAGTTGTAAAGCAAAGCCTGCTGATATTCAAACTGCTTGGTAACAGCAGCATCTTTCTGTACCAGCGTGTCGTATTTTTTGTGAAAGGCTGCACTGAGTTGATTCATTGGTTCCAGGACATTTTCGTAGCCCTTCACCCAACTTAAATCGTTAGTCCAAGATGCACCATCCATGTGAAAATTGTGATCGGTTTGCTTGAGTTGCGCGATCGCACTTTCCACCTTTTCCGGCGTTGCACTATCAGGATTCACTTGCAGCCAAATCTTGTGCTGATTAATCCCCTGACAAACAGGATAATCATCAGGATTAACACCCGCCGCCTCAATCATCTCCAAATATTCAGTCCCATTTAAACCGACAACACCGGATTTTCCGCCACCTTGTTCGCGGTTTTCGTGCCAAGCTTTGACAAAGGCGCTGGGGAATTCATTCATCATCACGCCACCATTTTCGCCGTCGGCAATTTGAGTAACTAAAGAAGGAATTGTGACATTGCTAATTTGCTGTTTGTTGCGTCCTTTTGCTTCGTAATAAGGCTGCATTTGACCGACCAATTTTGTATCGGAACCTTGGGTTTTAATCAAAGCCGTGATGCTGATGGTTTCGCCGCGAGAATTGCGGGATTGCAAACGATTGGGAATGTATTTTTGGTCTTGCGACAATCCCGAACCGTCGATATTTTCCACAGAATGTTCCTGCACCATTAGCCAGCGGTAGCCGCATTCTTTCAAAGCTTTGATGTATTCGTAAAGAGTATCGGGGTGATTGGGAAAGTGCATTTCTGGAGGCGAAAAACCTTTAACGCGCTTCAGGGCATCTATGCCAAAAATGGATGCAAAATGATGTTGCCATGCTTGAATTTGGAGTTTGATATCGGGAATTGGAGTTGAGGGAATAACGGCGTGACTCCACATTGTCCCCAGCCATTCTACGTGGGGTTGGTATTCAGGTTCGCAGGTAATTCGCTTGAGGTTGTTGAAGATATCGTCGCGTCCCATTTGGCGCAATCCCCACAATAAATTGCCCGAATAGTCGAGCATAATTCGCGGGTTGCAACCTTCAGCAATCAGTTGGGGAATAAATTCTCCCATGCGTGAATAGCACCAAGCAAAGACTCCGGCATTGTGGTTGTCTCCTTGGTTGGGATTTTCAAACATATTCTGGAGATTGCAGATTAGTTCGCCCTTTGCACCTGCTGGAATTGTAGGTTGGTGCATATGCAGGGCGCAAGCAAATCCGGCTTGAATGTTTTCGAGGCGCAGATTTGTCTTAGGTAAAAAGACTGGTTCGTTGCTGTTGGTGGCGGCAGTGATTTCTGCTTCGGAACCGCAAATGTTGGGCAATCCGGAGCGAAGTTCTTCTAAAACGGGTGGGTTGGGGGATGGTGCGATCGCAGACATAAGTTTTTCTCAAGAATTGTGGAGGAACGCGGTCTGCTATTTGGTAAGATAGCTATATGCTTTTAGGGTAGCAGAAAAGGTAGCAGATTTAAGTAAGTATCGAAAAGTTAGGAATAATCTTTGAGTTAGTTATGCGATCCATATTCGGAAAAAGACGAGACAACTGGCGATTTGCCTCAAGAAATTGAGTTGACAAAAGCGATCGCATGAGTTAGGTTTTTCGGAATTTGTCATTTAGTTGCAGATATTTCGACTTTGGCTCACAATGATTGATTATAAAAACCGCAGATTAAGGCAGATAAACACAGATAAACGCAGATAAAAGTCTGCCAAGATTATTTTCAGGTTGCCGTGCGATCGCGCTGAGACTTTGTACCTCTACCTCGCAGATATTTTATGAATGACAAAAAACTGCTCCTACAGCAGGCGGCGATTAATTTGCTGGTGGCTGTAACCATTGTTCAACCTGGATTGGCTGCTACGATCGCCGATTTATCGGGGGCAGGGCGAACGCATCTAAACTTTATATTAACAGAATATGGTATATTGGACAAGAATTATTGAGTAACTACAAAACATTTAATTAGGGTTCACCTGTAT
>NZ_JAEQCT010000114.1:0-17692 GCF_020738205.1 Microcoleus sp. PH2017_24_DOB_U_A | reverse complement strand
TTGTTAAAAACTATAACACAGATTACTGGCAACCTAAAGGTTGCAACTGCGTTTCATCCCCGGCTTGAAAGACCGGGGTTCTCACGCGACGCGCTATAGCCTTTCTCAAATAAGTGAGGTATGCCCTATGCCCTATGCCCTATGCCCTATGCCCTATGCCCTATGCCCTATGCCCTATGCCCTATGAGCACCGCACTGTTACTGAAAAAGGCTATAGTCATCAGTCATTTCCAATTCTTTAATCTCAAATCGAAAAATCTCAAATCTCAAATCTCAAATCTCAAATGGTATAAGGTGCACAGCGTGCACCTACATAACTACTACTACATACTACATACCTGTTAGTTGTAAAGTGCTAGTGGCGAACTCTACAAAAATTATCGAAAATAACTCTTATTCTTCGCTATCCGAAGGCATTGCAAATCTCGGACACGCATAATATCCATCTCTATCTTTGCACCGCCGCCACGTCGTAGACTGATTCAATTGGAACAGCGTTGCGACTGATTCATTCACTGTGGGTGTAACAGTTGCAGGAGTTGGCATTGCTCTTGAGGCTTGACTTAGCTCCATTACCGTTATAATTGCCAGCATGGCTGATGAAAGCAAAACTGTGCGTTTCATTTATTTGTTTTTTCCTCTTTTAATCGTTGACGTGCCATTCCTATCCATATATCCTCATCGAATTCTTGGGAATCCGCATACTTTAGACAAGTTTTCCACTGCGGTAGCGCTTCCTTCGTCTTTTTCATCCCTTCTAGGACTTGCGCTTTTAAGCAGTAAGTTGCAGGTCTTTCACTATCAAGCTTAATCGCTGCATCCAGATGCTGCAATGCCTCTGAATATCTACCCTGTTTCAGCCGAGCCCATCCCAAATTTTTGAGTAAGGAATATTTTACTCGATCGTCCTCAGCTAATTTTAAACCTTGCCACAGCAAGTGAACGGCAGCAGCATAGTTTTTCTTGTCTACTATATATAATCGAGCTAAATTGCTGTAAGCAGCAGGGAGACCCAGTTTGGCAGCTTGCAGGTATTTTCCTCGGGCGCACTCTAAATCTTGCACCTCTTCGCACAGCCATCCCAAATTGTAAAGAGCTGTTCGGCTCTTGGGATCTACGGAGAGGGCTAATTCATAGGCTTTTTGAGTATCAGCCAATCTATTGGCTTTGTAGTTTTCAAAGCCCTTATTATTAAACAGTGAGGCGAGTTCCGGCAACCCAAATTGCCAGCCGCCAAAGCCTACTGCTAGCATCAGTAGGAATGCCGCCCACTTGGAGTGATGATGCTTTTTTGTTGGCTCTTTCATGACATTAAAAATGTTAGCTAACGGTGTCGTTTTTAGCATCTTTTAACTTGAGAGTTGGGATATTTTGTTGTCTAGATTTAATTGCCACCCTCATGGCATCATAATCTTAGGAAATGAAGGAAGGCTTGAACTCATTTCTCATTTATGGTTTGCAACTCCACAGCCGAATGCTTGCCTCATGCTGCGATTACCTAGATGTATTCGAGCATAGGTTAACCCTTCGTGGGACTCCACAAGCAATCCGGATATTTTCAGGAAGATTGAAGATTGAAGCGGGAAGAAGGACAGTTGACAGTTGACAGTTGACAGTTGACAGTTGGCAGTTGACAGAAGAGCCCGAAGAGGTTGACAGAAGCGGTTGAGAGGACTGATGACTGAATGACTGATGATATGGTGTTCGCTCGATTAAGGGCACGCGCGAACAGTTTGTAGTGCGTCCTGGTGTCCGCTCTGAAGCTGCGGACACCAGGACGCACTACGAACCATTTTTATTATGGTTATGGATCGGACATGATAGGCAGCATCTGAGTTTTGTATTTATAGTGCGAGCGTCCCCGCTCGCGTACTATACAATACGCGAGCGGGGACGCTCGCACTCAAAAAAAAATGCTTTTTACAAAAATGAGATGCTCCCACATAATATAACTGATGACTGTTGACAGTTGACAGCTTGCCCCCTGCCCGAAGAGCACAGTCGTTGGGTTGATAGGTGACAGTTGACTGTTTACCGACTAATGACTGATGACTGATGACTAAAATTGCTTCATCGCGCGTTCCATATCCCGCTTGTCTTCGCGTTTCTTCAAATCTTCGCGCTTGTCGTGCAGTTTTTTCCCTTTTCCCAAACCGATATCAAGTTTTACCCAGCCACCTTTCAAATACATTTTTAACGGCACTAAAGTCAAACCTTTTTCTTCCACTTTGCCGATTAATTTGCGAATTTCCTGCTTGTGCATCAGCAATTTGCGGGTGCGGCGAGGCTCGTGATTAAAATAGTTGCTAGCACTTCTCCACGGCGAAATATGAACGTTAATCAGCCATATTTCGCCATTTTTAACCAAAGCATATCCGTCCCGCAAATTCGCTTTTCCTTCCCGAATCGATTTGACTTCGGTTCCCTTTAACTCGATTCCCACTTGATATGTATCTATAATTTCATACAAATGGCGCGCTTGTCGGTTGTCGCTAAGAATTTTGTATCCTGTACTTTTTTCGCTCATTTTTACCTCCGATTAAATTATTATAAGGCTAACATTTATGTATAGAAAATAGAAGCTTGACAAAACTTAATTTACGGGTCTAGGCATTACCAATTTTGCTGAGCTAAGATTTCATCAATGTGAATTTCAAGCGGTATCATGCAGCGCACCAATATTCCAGATTCGGGAATTTCAGATTCTGTTAGTCCCCCTCAGGCGGTTAATTTGGTTTGGCTGGCTCCTTTTTTGCTGGCGCTTGCTTGGTTTTGGGCCAATATCTCGGCTGTTAAGTGGCTGTTATCGTCGTTTGTTGAGATACCGGCACTGTACAAGATAGCAATTGGTTTTCTGATTGTAGCATTAGTAGTGCGATCGCCCCAACCGAGCGATCGCCCGCGCGCATTTTCCCGCAACTTCATTTTGAGGCGCAATCCGCTGCTGTTGATGTTGGGTGCAGGTGTTTTGGCGATCGCCACAGGGTGCATAATTAATATCCCACAAGTTAGCGTACTGCTATTTATCCTCGGAACTTACGGGCTGTGCGGCTTCTTTGCGGAACCGAATTTTTGGCAAAAAAACTTGCCAATTGCCGGCTTGCTGGCTTGTATTTTACCCTTCAGCAATCAGTTTAATAGCGGCCTCGGCTTGCCCGCGCGAGTGATGACTGCTCACGTAGTAGAACAGTTGCTCTCATTCCTGCACGTGGGAGCTATTTCTTCCTACGATATCCTGATTTTGGAAAACGGCATCGCTCACGTTGATATACCTTGCAGCGGCATTAAAACCCTATTAGTCGGGACGCTATTTTTGCTAGTGGCTACCTGGTTAGAAAGCCGAAAATTAAGTTTTCAATGGCTGGCAGTATGCGCTGCTAACTTGTTAATGTTGCTGTCTGCTAACGCTTTGCGGGTTGTCGCGCTAGTGCTGGTTGCCCAAGTTTGGCAACAGCCAACCTATGCAGAAATCCTCCACGTACCGCTGGGAATTGTAGGTTTAGTCTGCGGTTGTTTTGTAAGTTGGTTGATGCTGCAACAAGTTCCCAAATTTCAGCCAACAAAACAAATTGATTTCAACTCGCAACGAGATTCGGAAATACTGAAAAATCAGCCTCTGGCAAAAGCCGGACTAATTGTGACGGTGACTGTTTTAGCAGGAATTTCTCAATTGTATCATGTCGAAAGTACAAAAGTAGCGATCGCCCCTTTACAACTACCCCAACAAATTATATCCGAAGCAATCCCGCTGAATCCCAGCGAACAAAGATTCTTCGGCAATTACCCAGATACAAAAGCCGAAAAAAAGAGATTTGTCTCAGGTAACTTGCACGGTTCCCTCCTCGCAGTAGCCAGCACATCTTGGCAGACTTATCACGCACCAGAGTTGTGCTTTGTAACCAGTGGCATCTCCGTTAATCGAATAGAACAAAAACAGCTAACTCCTACCGTAACCGCTCGCTGGCTGTATCTCAAAGACAACCAACTATCCGCTGCATACTGGCTGCAATCTCAAGCGCAAACCACAGATAACTTCTTGTCGCGCATCGGCAGCGACATCACCCATCGCAATCAGACTTGGGTGCTAGTTTCCATTCTTTTTGACAGTTTCGTAAATCCTGAAAATTCCGAGGTACAAGAGTTTACTGCTAACGTACATAATGCTGTCAAACAAAGCTTAAAAGGAGCAAAAAATGAAAGCAAAGCAGGTATTTGATGCAATTTTTAGAATTGTTTTTTGGGTGTGGAACCTGACATTTTTGTCAACTGTTTATCTAGGAATTTTGCCATACCTAGCAATTCCGTTAATCCAAGCAACAATAGACGGAATTATTCCCCTTGAATTTTCCTTAACCCTAACAGCACTGATAGCAGTACCGACAGTGTTTACCATAGTAGGAGCAAGGCGCTTTCACAAGCAACCATTGCAGCTAATGCGCTTGTTTTACGGAGTAGAAGCGCCGTTGTTTTTGCTCTGCTTAATCAGGCTGTTTATGCTTCGAGAACTGAATCCAGCCAGCTCGCTAATTATCGCTACAATCGTTTTGTGCATTGCAGCATTTTTAGTAGAAATGCTGTACGGATATTTTGGGAAACAAGAAAATATTGAAGATATTTCAATATCTCAAGATGCTCGCAACAGAAAGTCCAGTTCTATTGGATTCATGGGAAACAAGCGAAGTGCGTGGATACAGTTAGCATTTCACAGCTTAATGCTGCTAGTTGGAACTTGGGCGGCAACCTTGCTGATGTTTTACGCTCTACCTGTCGCATTTACGCTGGTAGTTGGATTTTTAAGTTTTGCCTGGGTAGCACCACTGATTGATTCTCTAAAGTACACTTCATTATCCATAATTTGGTGGCTACCATTATCCTTGATTCTGTTTGGTCTTACCTCCAGCTTGTTCGTAGTAATGCCTTCGCTTTACGGCTTTCTATACATCCAATCTGGACGCAAAGTATTTCGCAGTTTTGCTTCCCAATACGGAAAGAATCAAGCAATCATGGGCAGCTTGGGAGTCATGGCTGCTTGGCTGGCAATTTTCGCAGCTTTGCTACAGCAGCCGCAAATTCAAGCCATGAAAATTCTGGCAACTCCCGCAGCAAATGACACTGCGCGTCAAACTTTATTAGCCAAGTCTGATATGATTCGATCGGGCTTAGTTAATGCTTATTTATCTCCGTACCGCTATCTCAGCACTGTGGGAGAAAACAACCACATTTATGAGATGTACAAAAATACGTTCAGTTTGCCTAACACAGCGGCTCGCAACGTGCAGAACAGCTACAATTTTTTAATGTCGCCGTTTTTGTATCAAGGCTCTGATTCCGATGTTAAAAAAGCCGAAAAACTCTACGCTGGATTCTTCGATACCGAAATTCAAAAAGGTGACACGGAAGCAGTAAAGCACGCAGTGCAGTCAACATCTAACCGCCAAGAAGCTAAGGCAGGTTTGCTGAATGTCAATGAGGAAAAAGTATGGTTGCAGTCGCAAGAAGTTACAATCACAGAAAAG
Source organism: Microcoleus sp. PH2017_24_DOB_U_A (assembly GCF_020738205.1). Classification (NCBI taxonomy): domain Bacteria; kingdom Bacillati; phylum Cyanobacteriota; class Cyanophyceae; order Oscillatoriales; family Microcoleaceae; genus Microcoleus; species Microcoleus sp. PH2017_24_DOB_U_A. The sequence continues at coordinate 12,176 of NZ_JAEQCT010000114.1, read as the reverse complement.
GGCGATTGGGCTGATGTTCAACTCTACGAAGTTTACAAAAATCAAACGCCGAACTTGCAAGAAGTATTTTATTACTTTTCACTGCCGGAAAGCGCCGCAGTTACAGGAGTTTGGCTGGGCGATACTGGGGATTTGAAAAGGCGTTTTGCATTTAGTGTGTCGCCCAGAGGTGCTGCACAGCAAGTTTACAACCAGCAGGTGAGAGAAAATGTAGACCCGGCTTTGCTCGAACAAGTTGGCCCGAAACAATACCGCTTGCGAGCTTTTCCAATTCCGGCTAAACGAGAGTTTTCGCGCACGCAAACTGATGGGCCAACGGAAATGCACTTGTGGCTGACTTACAAAGTGATGCGACAACCACAGGGTTGGGCGATGCCTGTTTTAGCAGAAAAACGTAACATTTATTGGGATGGAAATACTCGCCGCACAATTGCCGGAAAACAGGTAAATTACAAAGGAAAAGAGGCAAAAGAAACTTGGTTGCCGAGTTTTGTGCTAGCAGTTTCCCGGCAGCAAGCAATACCGCGTCTGGCAAATTTTCCGGGAGAAAATACGATTTCTGCTAAGCCACTGGTTGATGCAAATTATTCGCTACCGCAGGGCAAAAAGTTTGCAGTTATTCTGGATACTTCCCGCAGTATGACGGGGAAAACAAAGGAGGTTAAGGAGACTTTTGAATGGTTGAAAGCGAATAGTTTAAAAGCAAATACGGTTGATTTGTATGTGGGGAGTGCTGCGGGGATGCCGCCGAAGTTGGTGGAAGATTTGGGGAGTTTTGATGTTGGAAAGTTGACGTTTTATGGTACGCTCCAACTTAAGGATATTCTGCAACAGTTTGCACAGTTACGCGCCGATCGCACTTATGATACTGTATTCTTGGTGAGCGATCGCCACAGCTATGAGTTATCCGACGATCGCAAAACCAGCGTTTCCATGCCCTCACCCCTATGGACTGTGCATTTGGGAGGCTTACCACCGGCTTACGATGATGGAACTTTAAAGCTGATTCAAGATAGCGGTGGCGGAGTTTCTACCGATATCAAAGAGGCGATGCAGCGAGTGGCGACGACAGCATCATCAGGGAAATCTGCAATTAGTGTTGTTGATGGCTATGTTTGGAGTTATGCCAAAACTCCCAAGTCGGCGGCGGTTGCGAAAATAACTGATGATGAAAATGAAGGTTTTAAACCGATAGCTGCGCGGCAGTTGATAACCGCCCTTAGCAAAGAGAAAACTTCCAATCAGTTGACTCAGTTGGATGCAATGCACTCGCTAGCTAAAACTTTTAAAGTCGTCACGCCTTATTCTTCGATGATTGTGCTAGTTAATGACGCGCAAAGGGCGCAGCTAAAGGCGGCGGAAGCTAAGAGCGATCGATTTGAAAGAAAGATAGAATCGGGTAAGGAGGAGTTGACGAAACCGAACAATCCTTTGAATGTTTCTGGGGTTCCGGAACCGGAAGAATGGCTGCTTTTGATCGTTGGGGCGATCGGGCTTTTGGGGGTTTTCCTCCGTCAGCGGCGCGCCAAAGTGATAGGTTGAAAAGTGCGGTGGTTTAAAGTTAATTAACTCCTTCCCAAGCGATGTGCTTGGGAAAGAGTCATATCATGTCCGCTCTATTACCATAACAAAAACAGTTTGTAGTGCGTCGGGAGTGTCCTCCGCATGAAAGCTGACTGAAGTCCGCACTACGAACCAATCTGATTGTGCTTAATTACTCGGACACCATATGAACCCCAGATGCCAGTTCAAAACTTTAATCCGCCACCACCAAGCACCAGTAAAGTCGATTAACGCTCGATCAAAATTGCTTTCGGTTTCTGAGAATCCAGGAGAGAAGTGGAAAGCAGAATTACCAGATCTCCTGTTTCATTTTGACCGTGATGCACCATACCCCCTGCCTCAACTAAAGAATCTCCCACCGTCAGACGAGTAGTTTGGCCCGCGTCTAGGGTTTCTTCTTTACCATTGGCGCGTTTAATTTTCGCGATTCCCTGGACAACAGTATAGGTGAGTGTCCCCAATTCAACTTTGAAAATTTGCATCCCTGGATGAACGTGAGGCAGCAGTTTTGCCATACCAGGAATGGTATAACGTACTAATTCTAAAATTCTACCTTCTGCCTCACTAGGATAACCACTCGCGAAGACTTCCCGTTTCACGGTTTGACTATAGGTATTGATAGGTGGTGGTGTTTGCTGACTTCTGACAATTGCAACTGTTCCCAAGCTAATCATCACCATCAAAAAAAAAACAGGCATAGTTTTTTCATGATTTTATTTGTTGGAATATCTGGTTTTCCGTCCCTAGTTGAGATTTTATCTTTGACGCTCCTTGCCGCGTGAAGGTACGAGGAGTATGAACACTATTGAGAATGTTTGTTGGGTTATAAAACAATACGGTTTACTTAACACTATTTATGCCCGGAGATCACCCTAAATCCCCCGCATCGTTGCGGGGACTTTAAGAGCTTCTTGTCCCCCCCGCATCTCCCGGGGGGTTAGGGGGGATCTGTCTTAAGTGAACCGTATTGGGTTATAAAATTACTGGTATCACGCTCGGAACCCTTCTATTAAATGCGTGGGACTTTGTAATTTACCAGGCAACTCAGATTCTTATGCTCTGCCTTGTTTGGCTCCCATGTCGGCAAAGCCTCCCGGCGCTAGCAGGTTTGTGTTGGAAACAGCACATAATAAGATTTTGACAAATTGTTGTTACGGTTATTAACGGTTATTAACTATATAAAAAATATCTATCTTAAGGCATAGATTGCCAGACACGGTGCCGTGCCGTGTCCCTACAGGTAAAAACCTCTAATTTATTTTTCTTATTTTTTTATTCTTATGAGATTTTGTTTCAAATTGGTATGAATAAATGACTGATGAATCATGATTCATTGATGTCAACAAAAACGATTTCGCCCTCAATCTTTACGGGATAAGACTCTAGGGAATCACTCGGTGCATTCAAACATTTACCAGTATCTAACTTGAATTGAAATTTATGAAAGGGACAGGTAATGATGCCATTACTTACTTTCCCCATATCGATCGGATATTCTAAATGAGTGCAAGCATTGCGGTAACAAGTGACATTCGCACCTTGGCGATTCAAAATTAGTGAAATTCCTTCAACTTTTACCTTCAAAATATCCCGTTCGGGAATCTGATTTAGCGCTGTTACGTCTACCCACATAAAATATTTTTTCTGAGTTGTCTATACTTTTCTATTTCCATATATATCATACCCTACGGATGAATCTGACTCAAAATCACCCGCAACCGATCGTAATCATCCTTCAACAAAACACTTAAATTCCTGCCCGCTTCCACCAACCAAGATCGATCGCGCATTCGCAACTGATAAATCTCCCGAATCGTCGCAGCCGTCAGCGCATCCACAGGCGCATTCGTCACTCCCAGCAGCGTCCTCAAAAAATCCAACTGCACCGTAAAATCAATCACCTCATCCGGTTCGCAGCGATAAACCGCTTGGTGAATTTGCGGCGGGCGCGGCGGCAAATACTGATAAATTGTACCCCTCGATGGGCCGTGGCCGTTCAACCTTTCCGGTGGCTTCTCAAACCCCACAAGCGCCACTCGAAACTCGGTTTTCAGCATCGCAAAAATCTGCGGTTGTTCTTCCCGCAACTCTTCCAGCGATAAACCCAAAGCCCTAGCTCTGTGCACCGAGTCGATCGGGCTAGTGGTAGCATGGTAAACTACGCCGTAGATTTGATTTTTTGACTCTTCATCTTCCGCCTTCACCCAACTCCCAAAAGGTGGCATCACCGGAAAACTCAAGTCATCCGGTTCCAAGCATTGAGCCAAAAACTCTGTAGTTGCCGTCTCGATGACTTCAGCAATGCGATCGGGATGCCGCTCTTTTGTTCCAAATTGGGGTAAAGGTAAACGCATATTAGTCAGTTGACAGTTGACAGTTGACAGTTGGCAGTTGGCAGTTGGCAGTTGGCAGTTGGCGGTTAGCAGTTGGTTATTTATTATTTGTTATTTGTGAGTGGGTACTAATAACCAATAACCAATAACTAATAACAAATAACAACTGACTAATGACCGCTGACTAATGACTATTTCGCGCGACCAGCCGTAGCATCCACAATATCCAATTGCGATAAGCGGAACGTGATCAGCTTGTCCCAATTGCCACCTTCAAACAATACCGCGACTTTCCCGTCGGTAACTCGCTGCACAAGTCCTTGAAAGCCGTAGTAAATCTCGCCCTTATCTTTAACTCGAACTGCCGAACCTGGAAAAATCATAATTCTTTGAATGTTAAGTTTGCTCTTTATAGCTTACCGTTTCTCGTTTCTAGTTCCCAAGCAGAGCTCGGGAATTAGGCAAACCTTCGCCAACAGGAGACAAAGCTGGGAAACGAAAGTTTGTGAGACTTCTCCCAAAAACTGTTGTGGGGCAGGCCGGAGAGCCTGCCCTTGACGAACTTTTGGATGAGATGTCTATTAGGCTAGGGCTGCTACAGAAACTTTACCAGCAATGCGACCCGCGATCGCCCGCAACTCCCTCGCCGAAGCAGAACCCGGTTGTCCCACGACAATTGGCACACCGGAATCGCCACCTTCCCGCAGCGGAATTTCCAGCGGAATGCGGCCTAACAGCGGCACTCCCAACTCTGCCGCCGTCCTTTCGCCGCCGCCGGAACCGAAAATATCGTATTGCTTGTCAGGCATATCCGGCGGCACAAAATAACTCATATTTTCCACAATTCCCAACACCGACACTCCCAACTGTTGGAACATCTTCAACCCCTTGCGGGAGTCCAACAAAGCCACCGTCTGCGGCGTCGTCACAATCACCACACCAGCCATCGGCACCGCTTGGGCCATTGTCAACTGCGCGTCTCCAGTACCCGGAGGCATATCGACAATCAGATAATCTAAATCGCCCCAATTCACCTGGTAGAGGAACTGTCGGATGATTCCGTTCAACATCGGGCCGCGCCAAATTACAGGCTGGTCTTTCTCAATTAAAAACGCCATCGACACTAATTTGACGCCGTAGTTGAATGCGGGTTCGAGGCTTTCTCCGCTTTTTCCATCCCTAACCATTACTTTCGCGTCCCCCAAACCCAACATATTTGGGTCGTTGGGCCCATAGATATCGGCATCCAGCAAACCCACCTTTGCGCCGGTTTGCGCCAGGGCTACTGCCACATTCACCGCCACCGTGCTTTTGCCGACGCCCCCTTTGCCGCTGGAAATTGCGATAATATTTTTAACGCCTTCTATGCCTTGGCGATCGACCACTCCCTTCTGCTGGGGAGTCTCGGCTGTCACCTCCACAGCCACTTTTTCGACTCCTGGCAACTGTTTGACCGCTTTTTGGCAATCTTCGACAATAAATTCTCGCAGCGGGCAAGCAGGCGTTGTCAGCACTAAAGTAAAACTGACGACTCCGCCGTCAATTTTGATGTTACGAATCATGTTCAATTCCACCAAACTTTTTTGCAGTTCGGGGTCTTGCACAGGTCGCAGGATTTCTAAGACTGAACTAATATCGAGTGTACTGGGCATTGTGTTCTCCACCATAGCTCTGCAATTGTGTCAGTGAATGTTCGATCGCAAGTTTAAGTATATTTTTATTGCTATTTTTTAATGTAACTTCATAGCGATCATTTGCAGACCTGCGGTGGCATAATTACATGGCGACTGGATTTGGCAATCATCACCATCTAAGATTCAAATCTGACAACAGAAAATTTTATGACAGTTTCTACAACACTTAAAACCACGACTTCTCCGTTTTTGCCGCCCGCTGACTCTAGAGCTAGAGTCAGCCAATTTATGAAAAGCCTACAAGACGAAATTTGTCAAGCCCTCGAACAGGTCGATGGCGGCGGCAAATTTAAAGAGGACTCTTGGGAACGCTCCGAAGGCGGGGGCGGACGTTCTCGCGTTATGCGCGAAGGCAATGTGTTTGAACAAGGCGGAGTTAATTTTTCCCAAGTTTGGGGCGAAAGTTTGCCTGCTTTGATTCTGACCAAGCACCCAGAAGCTGCCGGTCACGATTTCTACGCCACTGGTACTTCGATGGTGCTGCACCCCCGCAATCCCTACTTGCCTACGGTTCACCTGAATTACCGTTATTTTGAAGCGGGCCCGATTTGGTGGTTTGGTGGTGGTGTCGATTTGACTCCTTATTACCTGTTGGATGAGGATGCAGCTCATTTTCACAAAACTCTGAAATCAGCTTGCGACAAACACCACTCGGACTATTACCAGACATTTAAACTCTGGTGCGACGAATATTTTTACCTGCCCCACCGCCAAGAAACTCGCGGTATCGGCGGCCTGTTTTTTGACTACCAAAACGCTCAAGGCCCGCTTTACCGCGACCAAAATGTCAAAGGGAAAGCTGCTGAGTACAGCAAAAATGTCGGAAACCCGGAGCCTAGAAGCTGGGAGTCGCTGTTCGCCTTCATACAGGACTGCGGCCGCGCATTTTTGCCGGCTTACACCCCAATTGTTGAAAAACATCGATCGAAAGCATACGGCGAGCGCGAGCGCGATTTCCAACTTTACCGCCGCGGCCGTTACGTTGAATTTAACTTAGTGTACGATCGGGGCACGACCTTTGGCTTACAGACCAACGGACGCACCGAATCGATTCTGATGTCCCTGCCACCTCTGGTACGCTGGGAGTATTGTTTCGAGCCAGAACCCAACTCTCCAGAAGCCGAACTCTACTCAAAGTTCTTAAAACCGCAAGATTGGGCGAATTGGATGCCTCAGCAGTCACCGACGTGAGTTAAACTACTGAGAAAGTCCTTAGCTAGCAATTAAGTAGACAGAATGGTAAACTTTTACACAAACACTCATAGTGTGCCATGTTCAAACCCTGCGCGATTTGCGAAAAAGCTTGGACTTTCAGTATCAAGTCACTACTTACTTATGCAAAAACCACGCAACTATAAGTAGAAGATTTAAATGTTGATCGGATGCCAAAAAATCACAAACTAGCGCAGGCAATAGCTGACTGTGGATTCTCTGAATTCAAGCGTCACCTAGAATATAAGGCGAAAAAGTTTGGTTGTGAAATAATCATTGCTGACCGCTGGTTTCCGCCCTTGCAAAACAATAGTCAAGCTGTGGGCATATCCAAGATATGCCACTGAAAGAAAGAACCTTCAACTGCGAAAGTTGTGGTAATTCGATGGACAGAGACTTGAAGGCAGCGATTAATTTATCACGCTTGGCTAAAGCGCGAAAGCTTACTGAGGGATAACCGCTCCCATGCTCCCTGTGAAGTAAGAAGCAAATGTCTAGACTTGTCTAGTATTTGTATAGCAGAAAGTAACCACCGCGATAAATAGTAATAAATTTGAGGGAAGGGTCAGTGATTCATATTGATCAAAAAACCCACACGCTATCTGACGGTACAACAGTTATCGTCTTAGCACCGACAGGACGGTTGGACATCACGACAGCTTGGCAATTCCGCCTCAAGTTGCAAGAGTGTATTTCCAAACTCAGCCGTCATGTCGTCGTGAATCTTGGTCAGGTAAACTTTATCGATAGTTCTGGCCTGACCTCGTTGGTAGCCGGTATGCGCGATGCGGATAAAGTTAAGGGCAGTTTCCGCATTTGCAATGTTCATCCAGAAGCCAAACTGGTGTTTGAAGTGACCATGATGGATTCTGTCTTTGAAATATTTGAAACAGAAGAAGAAGCTCTAGAGGGGGTGCCGCGCGCAAGTTAAGAAAACCGGGCGGTTGAAACCGCTTCTACACAAACAAAACCTGCCTCCGCAGGTTGAAGAAGACCGGGCGATTGAAATCGCGTCTACACAAACTTGCACGTGTCTGGTGCAGGTTAAAGACCGGGCGGTGAAAATTACGCGATCTTCTTCTTTAGTCCGCGGAGGCGGACTTTGTTTCTGTAGACGCGGTTTCAACCGCCGTCCGATCCGATCCCAAGCGTATTGGCAAATATTTCAGAAGCAAAATCCTGACGCTTGACAAATCTAAAAGGGCCCATTAAAGCTCCCCAGATAGCCTTACCTGTCGTGGGGTTTATTCCTTTGTCGTAGCTGAGAAATTCCTCGTCTGCGGCTTCAAATCCCAAGTCTACTTGGTAAGTTTGCCCATCGTAGGTAAAGCAGCAACGAGTTCCCTCCGGCAGAGATGCCCGAAATCGATAGCGGTTTGAGCCTAAATTTTGCACCGCAACCGAGAGGGTGCAGCCGGGAAGAAGTTCGACTTGCTCGCCCTTGAGTTTTGCCAGTAAGTCGGGGTTGCGACCGGCTCCTTTGACGGCTGCGATATCCTTGAACATATAATACTGAGCTTCTATAAGTTCCGGCGCTGTCTTCACGTGCCTCAGTTGCACGATGCGGGGACGGTAGGGCTTGTCTAATTCTAGAATATTGGCTTGTTCGGCAAACAGGGCAATGCTGGGTTCGTCCAAGAGAGGCACGGGCAGGGGTCTTTGCCAAAAACGCAGGTGGACGTACCACGCCGGATCTGCTAGCGCTTGTTCTCGGTTGTCAAATTCGCCCGCCATGTATTGGGCTAAAGCTCTTAATTCAGGAGAAATTGTCATGTTCGTTCGATTTTTGAGGATTGGGCTTGACAATAAAATTTGATTGTGGTAAAGGTTGCCCGAAGAGGGCCTGGCAAGTCAGAAGATGGGATTTATCAGCGATCCCAGAAGAGCTATGATTGTAAAGATACTTGGCTTTTGCCATCGTATTGCGACAGATTAATTGTTGCTGCCGATCGCCCGCAAAATCTTCCAGGGTAAAATTTTGCCTCGCAGTCTCGGCTGCACAGTTAAAAAAAACTGGCAAATTTTGCCAGGGAGATCGCCAATCGACTCTCCCGACTTTACTCATGCCGCGCTGGTCCACCTGTGGCGGCACAATTATTTATCTATAAAACTCAGGTGAACAAGAACCGTACTGTTTCAGATACTAAGCGAAGTTTCTATACGATTCACACTCGACCGATTAACTCAATTTACCGTCGAGTGGTGGAAGAGTTGATGGTAGAAATGCACTTGCTTTCGGCGAATGTAGATTTTCAATACGACCCGATTTATGCTTTGGGCGTGGTGACAGCTTTCGATCGATTCATGCTCGGGTACGCCCCAGAAGCAGACAGACTTTCGATTTTTAACGCTTTGTGCAAAGCCCTAGAAGACGATCCCGATCGCTACAAGCAAGACGCTCACAGATTGGAAAGCTTGGCCGATCGCCTTGGAGGGTCTGAGTTGCTCTCGTGGCTCGATCGCTCCACCAGCTTTGAAGATACAGGAGATTTGCAAGCGTCCTTAGGGGCGATCGCCAGCAACGCTCAATTTAAGTACAGTCGCTTATTTGCGATCGGTTTGTTCTCGCTGTTAGAAAAAGCTGACCCCGAAATGGTAAAAAACCAAGAAACTCGCAACGAGGCGATCGGCAAAATCAGTGCAGCTTTGCATTTACCTGAAGACAAAGTTAGCAAAGATTTAGATTTGTACCGCAGCAATTTGGAAAAAATGGCCCAAGCGCGAATAGTGCTTCAAGATGTCATCCAAGCTGAACGGAAAAAACGTGAAAAACGAGAAACAAAAGTTACTGCCGGCCCCTCCGCAGACTCTTCTGAGAGCAATAATTAATTGTTTGAAGTCATTAGTCATTAGTCAGAAGGAAAAGGGAATTGTTTGTTTTAGGTGGCAAACAAACAATTCCTTTAATTTTTTTTTCAATTGTGACGGATGTCTTGTGACCAAAAAGAATTGGTTTAAAGCCGGAATCCCGATCGGGAGAAATTAAAATCAGACGATTCATTACTCCAATCCCACATCCCCCTTCCTTCTGCTGTCAACTGTCAACTGTCAACTGTCAACTGTCAACTGTCAACTGTTTCTGGCTCAAAAACTAAAAATCCCGCTTTTTGAATTGAGCGGGATCGACTTAACCAAAATAGAGCTGTTGGACGTGGTACTACGGCTGCGGCTCAAAATTAACGGCGTTAGCTTGCAGCCAATTGCTGAGATTTGACAGAACTTCGGTTCCAGAAGACGGCTTACCCAAAGCTGTGGGGTTTACGGGTTCAGGTCTGACCAAGTTGCGGTCGATCGCTGCGTTGACTTCTTTGGAAATCAAATCGTGAAGCTGCTCTTTAGCCCTAGCCCTTTGAAAGTGAGCTCCCTCTTCCGTCGTAGCGTACAGAGGGGGCAGCCTATTTAAAGCATAAGCCGCAATATCTCCCACATCCAGACTCTGCTCGCTGCTCGCCGCCTCAATTTCTGCCACCCTGGCGATCGCCTCGCTAAGCACCAACTCTTCCATCACATTGATGAACTGTTTGCGTGGCAGAACCACCACTTCTCCGGTCAACAAAGCTCCCATCAGGCGATCGAGAGCCATGTACTCTTCGATCGACAATTCAGAAGCCGTATTGCAGATTCGTCCCACCTCAGCTTCCATAGACGGCGTTAAATAGCCGTCTTGCAAAGCCTGTTCAACAATTTTTTCAATACTCATATATGCTTCCCGCTCAACGGCATCATTAATACAGTTTTGTTTTGTAAAGACGCAATTGCTGGCGTCTTGAGATTCGAGTTTTGAGGCTTGAGTTGAGAATTTTTGTACAAATCATAACCCAATAGTGATAACCCAGAACAGTTATCTACACACCCCAGCCACAAACTTACCCCATAATTGACTTTTAAATTCGTCAAAATCGGTAAAAAGTCCTACTCAACTCCCTGAAGCCGCCAAGGTACCGGATCGACAGACTGCCCGTGCACGTAAAGTCCCCAGTGCAGGTGAGGGCCTGTCGAAGCCCCCGTTGACCCCAAAGCACCAATTACTTGACCCGCTTTCACGAAATCGCCTTCCTTGACATCAATCCGGCTGAGGTGCATCAAAATACTTGCTACCCCTTGACCGTGGTCGATACCAACTACATTACCGTGGATTTTGAACCCTTGGGATTCGCGTCCCACGAGAGACACGCGACCGGCAGCCGGTGCAACTACAGGGGAACCGTAAGCGCCCGCGTAATCGACGCCGCGGTGGTAGTAGTCCTTAGCAAATACCCCATTATAGTACCGACGCACGCCGTAAATAGTGGTAATTTCGCCGGAGTTGGGGCGCAACAATTTGCCATCCCAAAATTTTTGAGGTGTCACAAGTGCTTTAAAGGCGTCTACGCGATCGAATTCGGCATCGGTACCTTCACTGTCTTTCCCAGGCGGCAGCCAGATGGATTGAGTCGGAAAATCTCGATCGCGCACTTGCACATTCAACTTCTGCACTTGTCCGTCACCGGAGACTTGAACAACGCGCGCACCGGGTTTCTCCAGTGGTGTCGTCGGTAGCAGGGCCCGAAAGCGATTATTGCCGATCGGAAACGCGGGGTAATTTTTTTGCAGTACAGAAACCGTTGGAGTTGCGCTGCTGCTGTTTACCTGAATGATTACCGACAGCGTATCACCCAGTTCAGGATTTGGCGGCGTCACCTGCACCTGCAAAGCTTGCACAGGCGATACCAGACTGAGAATGCTGGCAACAATTGGGCCAGTCAAAATCGCCCTGTTTATGTTTGCCTTCAATAGCCTACACTCCCAAATAGCACTCGCAACTATTTTGGCACTTTGTCCCCAGTTAGCTCGATTCGCAGTTGCTGTCATTACCGATATCCTTAACCTTTGTCTAGCTAATGTTACACAAAGTAGCTAAATTTAGCACGCTTTGACTCAAAAAGGTAAAGGACTATTATGAGTTATGCTGCGCTGCATAAAAGATGAGATCAAAAAACCTTGTTCAAACATATTATAAGTTTTGAATATTTGACATATTTATTAGACAAATGCCACATTTGTAGATATTATAGAGGTTAAAATGCTATGCCAAGCGAGCAAAATAGACCCAAAGAATACGATGCCGTCCTTGGCGGTCAAAATTTAATTCCTATGAATGCGGCGGTACTGGGAGGAATTGCAGGCGTTAAAAGCCGCTTGGCATCGCCCGATGTTGCAGTGAGAATCGCTGCACTCTCCGATGCGCCCAAATATGGAGATGCAGGATTAGATTTGATAATTGGGGCATTGCAGGATGGGCTCTCCAGAACTTATGGTGATAATTTTATCTAATGCAAGAAACAAGCTAATACGCGATTTCTAAAATTATCAAAATTAGAAAAGCCATACCCTT
>NZ_JAEQCT010000113.1:0-18273 GCF_020738205.1 Microcoleus sp. PH2017_24_DOB_U_A | reverse complement strand
AAGATAATTTGATGATTTTTAATTCTTGAAACCGTCGCATCTACGTGTCCTTTCCTAAGCTGAGATGGTTTGATATATGGTGAATCCCAAAAATCGTAATTAGCCTTAGTTTCTGCCCATGTACCACTAGCTTTAGGTACAGTGGATGTTGGTTTATCACTTAAGTTAGAAACAATTTTCATGAATCTATTTGTTCTTCTTGCATCTCCCAATTGAGTCTTTTATAATTCTTCCCTTACCCATTGATTGATCATTTTAATCTCATTCCTGGGAGATCGCCCGATCGTTTAACATCACAGATGTTGATTTTTGTCAAATTTATTGTTAAGAAAGATGTTTATAAAGCATAGTTTTTTAAGGGGGGTTAGGGGGGGATCTGTCTTAAGTGAACAGTATTGGGTTATATAAGAAGATAGAGATGAATACAGGACGATGCAATCGGATTTGATATTATTTGTTAGTTGGCAGTTGTTAGTTCCCACCAATGCCCAATGCTCAATGCTCAATGCCCAATGCCCTGTTTGGCCAATGCCCTGTTTGGCCAATTCCCAATTCCCAATTACATCAAAATTGCGGAAGATTCCGGCTTGCTGGCGTGACAAATACGATTTTTGCCTTCGGTTTTGGCTTGATAAAGGGCGCTGTCAGCGCTGCGAATTAGGATGTCGGGAGATTGCTGGGCAGAAGGAATCGCTGTGGCAATTCCGCAACTGACGGTAACGTAGGAGCCGATCGACGATCGCGCGTGGGGCAGTTGCAAGCTGGCAATGCGATCGCAAATTTTCCGGGCGACAATGTTTGCCCCTTCGGCGCTGGTGTTGGGCAGCACTATGGCAAATTCTTCGCCGCCGTAGCGGGCAGGCAAATCCCCAGCCCGCTTGGTACAAGAGGCGATCGCCTTAGCAACTTGGCGCAAACAATCGTCGCCGCCGAGGTGTCCGTAAAAGTCGTTATAAAGTTTAAAAAAGTCGATGTCAAACATAATTAAAGACACTGGCAGTTCCTCTCTTGCCAATCTGCGCCACTCTAACATCAAAACGCGATCGAACTGGCGGCGGTTGGCAATGCCCGTCAGTCCGTCAGTAGTGGCCAGTTCCTGCAATTTTTGATTGGCTATTGCTAGCTGGCGGTAAAGTTGAGATTGTTCGATCGCGATCGCCACTTGATTCGCCAAGTGCTGTAAAAAATCTATTTCCCACTGCTGCCATTCCCTCGTCTCGCTGCAATTGTATGCTGTCAGCATTCCCCACAAATTATTGCGATTTTCTCTCTCTAAATCCGGCGCACTTTTTCCCTGCACGTGCGGTTTGCCAACAGCCGGCAGCGAGAGATAATTTTCGGCTGCATATTGATTTTTTTCTGCATCCCAAATACTACCTTCTAGTCTTTGGTTTGCCGTTTCCCAGTCGCCCGATTGCCAAATTGGCACGCTTAAAACTGCTGCAATTTCACAATCTGCCAGCAATTCTTTGCAACTCCCAGACAATGCGGCCGCGTTCACATCTGCTATTGCTTGTACCGACTGGGATTCGAGCAAGAAAAAGCATGAAACTGCCAAAGCAGCATTAATATTTTGGTTTTCAATATAACCGTCTGGTAAACCGTCACCTGCGACGATCGCACCTTTTTGCTCTTCCCCGTCAAATTGAGACGCCCAATCCTGACAGCGATAAATTAAAACCCGGTCTGTGTTGAGAAATTGGCGCACTTCTGCTACGGTACTTTGAAGAATGCTTGCCGCGTCTATTGACGATCGAATATGTTCGATCATTTGTCCCAACAGCCGCTCTCGGATCGCCTGCTGTCGCAATTGTTCTTCGACTTGCTGGCGTTCGATCGCGTAATGGATTGCTCGCACCAGCAGAGTTCTCTGAAATCTTCCCTTTACCAAACAATCTTGAGCGCCCGATCGCAATACCGACAGCGCCGTATTCTCATCATTGCTATCCGTCAGCACCACAACTGGCACTGTGGGCGATCGGGCTTTCAAAACGGCGAGATCCTCGCTTCCCCCCAAGCCGTCTGACACTGACAAGTCTAATAGTACGGCGTCAAACTTTTCTGCTTCCAGACACGCCAGTCCCCTCTCCAGAGATGTAACAGTTTGGAGGCGAAACACAGCCTCGCTGAATGACCCTAAAAGATCTTCGATCAGCGTTGCATCTGCGAGGTCATCCTCAACCAACAAAATTTTCAGACATTGGTTACGTGTTAACACAACTATAGCGTTTGGAGCGGGTTTAAGGAAACTTTCTTGTTTTGAGAGCGATACTGGCGATCGGCACTAAACAACAATAATATCTTCTAGCGGCGGGTTGAACCCGGATTTTTTCTAGCCGGCAGTGGAGCACTGCTCTCACCCACCCTCCCCATCAGCCTGTTTATTTGTACATACCTACTGATTTGCGTTTGCGATCGAGCCAATATGTCGGTCTATCAAATTCAGTTTACACTCAAACTATCGATCTAGCCATCAATTAAAGCTTACAGATCCGCAGGCGGGAGCGAAACGATTTCAAACCAATACTGGCATAAAGTCTTCATTACTTCCACCAATCCTTGAAAAGTGACTGGTTTAGATATGAAAGAATTCGCACCCAAGCGGTAGCAAAGCAAGATATCTCCGCTGCGGTGCGACGTTGTGAGAATCACCACCGGAATTTGTTGAAACTGGGGGTCAGATCTGATCGAAGTTAGTGCTTCTCGCCCGTCAAGCCTCGGCATATTCAGATCCAAAAGTATCAGGTCTGGTCGATGCCAATTGCTGCCACCAGCATATTGACGGCGACGGTACAAATAGTCTAGCACTTGTTCTCCATTTTCCACAAATTCGCTTCTGATTGGTAATCGAACTTCTCGCAGTGCTTCCTCCACCAAAAAGCGCGTGTCCTCGTCATCGTTTGCTATTAAAATAGTAAATTTTTTCTTTTCATTTTTCTTTGGATAATTCACGGCTTGGCCTCACGACTAATTGATTTTGTGAGGTAGCGGGACTTGAAGCGGTTTGCGATCGCCTGCAAAGCATCTGTTGCCACGACGATCTGGCAAATCTGGCCCATAACACTGAATTTGTGTTGCAGCAATTGGCGGTTTTGCATAATTCGCAAATGTTTGTCACTAATCTTTGTTTCACTTGGCAGTCTCTGGGAGAACCGGCAAACGGCAAAGACATCAGAAATGCTTGTCCGGAAATTCCTACTAAAACTACTGTATCCCAAAGCCAGGTGCTCTGGATACAGTTGAAACAAACTGACAAGTCTGGCGCACACCGCTGATTTTTAAGTTGTATAGGGAGCGAGCTAATATCTTTATACTGAATGATTTTTAGCTTGATGTCATCAGTGAATATGCTAAAATTTATGAGTATTTGTATAAAAAAATGATAAATATATTTAGAGTTTAAGCAAATGACTGCTCACCGATCCAAGCAGAATGCTGATTTCAATGTGTAACAGGAACAGAAAAATAAAAAGTCGAGCCTCGACCAGGTGATGATTCTACCCAAAGCCGGCCGCCATGCCGATCGACAATTCTCTGACAAATCGCTAAACCGATACCTGTTCCCGAATACTCTTTTTGGGTGTGCAAGCGCTGAAAAATCTGAAAAATTCGTGGATGGTGCTGTTCGGGAATGCCAATACCGTTGTCCTGCACCGCAAACACCCAGTTATCCCCCTGAAGCGAAGCGCCCACCTGTACCACCGGCGCCTCGCTGCTACGGTATTTAATGGCATTGCCAATTAAATTTTGAAACAGTTGCAACAGTTGAAAACAGTCACCTCTTACCATTGGCAAATCGCCCCTAGTTACAGTAGCTTGATGCTTGCGGATTGCCAACTGCAAATTAGCGCAAGCATCCTCAAAAACCTGATTGCAATTTATCAGCTCAAAAGGTTTTTGACTGCGACCGACTCGCGAATACTCCAGCAAGTCATCAATCAGCGCCTGCATCCGCACGCAAGAATTAACAATATTGCCGACAAATTTATTCCCCTGGGCATCAAGTTGGTTTTGATAACGCCGTTCTAATAGTTGAGCGTAGCCTGCAATCGTGCCCAAAGGTGCTTGCAAATCGTGAGAAGCCACGTAGGCAAACTGTTCTAATTCGGCATTAGAACGAGTCAGTTCTTCAGCATAACGGGTTTGAGTTTCTAAACTTGCTTGCAGCAATTCTTGTACCAGCTTGCGCTCGGAAACATCCTCGATCGCACAAATCAAATATTGCGCGGTTCCCTCAGCATCGCGCATTACCGAAACAGTAACATTCGCCCAGCACACTTCCCGATCTTTGCAGATCAAACGCTTTTCCCGAGAAAAAGTTTGAATTTCCCCGCATAACAGCAACCGCACGTATTCTCTGCCAGCTTCGATGTCATCAGGGTGAGTAATTGCCTGCCAATCAAGCTGCAACAATTCCGATTCTGCATAGCGGACAATTTGGCAAAAGCCGGGATTTACTCGCAAAAATTCACCTGAAAGTGTAGTTTTAGCGATGCCCACTGCTGCTTGCTCAAATATCGCGCGGAAACGTTCTTCACTTTCTCGCAGGGCAATTTCTCCTCGTTTGCGATCGGTGATATTGCGAAATGTTACTGCCAGACCGTCGTTTAATTTGACGGCGACAATGTGCAGCCAAGCACTTGTCTCTGAATTGTGTTCGTAATAAAATTCTTGGTCTAAAATTTCTCCGGTTTCTACGACAGAAACGTACAAATCAAATAACCCATTATTGCGAATTTCGGGAATTTCTGCCAACAAATGATTGCCAACTATCGCATTTAATGGCCGACCAGAAATATTGTTGGCAGCAGGGTTGACTAACAGCCACAGGAAATCTACAATCTTTCCCTGACTGTTGCGGACGGCAGAATAAGCCACCACACCGTCTAAGGAACTATTTAAGACGCTAGCAAGCAGCGACTGCGACTGTTGCAGTTCAGTGTTTTGCTCTTTTAGTTGCTGTTGCAGTTTTTGCAAGCAGACTTGCTTGTCGATGCGCGCTAAAACTTCTTCTACTTGAAATGGCTTGAGAATATAGTCGGCGCCGCCCACTCGAAAAGCTTGTAATTTATCATTAATCTCATCTAATACACTTAAAAAAATCACCGGAATTTGTTCAGTTTCCGGTGTAGCTTTCAGTCTCCGACAAACTTCATAACCGTTCATTTCCGGCATTCTGATGTCGAGCAAAATTAAATCGGGGCAATGGGCGATCGCAGCCTTCAACGCCAGTTTACCGCAAATAGCTCGACAAACTTGATACCCCTGGGCAGTTAGCAGCTCGGATAAGAACCGCAGATTGCTCGGTTGGTCGTCAACCACCAATACTTTAATTTCACTATGCTCCATTTATTTTAAAATAGATTGAGTTAAATCCATTATCCTATCGAGTCGGTAATCTGCCAGCAAATCTTTTAAAGCCTCAGCTAACGTTGGATGAGTTTCCGAAATGCGATCGACAATTTGAATCGCCAGCTCTTCATCAACATCATTAACTGCGTCGTAGAGTTCCTGCACCCAACTTCGAGGCATCTGGGCGAGCAGCGGCGAGAAAAATGAATCTGGTTTTTCGCTCACAAAATAACGCCGTAAAGCCCCGACAGGGAGCGCGGGCAATTCTTGATAGATATAGCGCACTCCCAAGTAAGAAGCGATCTTATCAAAGAGCATTTGCTCTTGAAAAGGTTTCCGCACAAAATCGTCGCAACCTGCGGCAAGAATTTCGCCTTTTTTTTCCTCAAAAGTGCTAGCAGTCAGAGCAATAATTACAGTTCGACGCTCAGATGGTTTCTCTTTAGCTCTAATTTGTCTGACGGCTTCAAAACCGTCCATTACAGGCATTCGCGTATCCAGCCAAATTAAATCAGGGTGCCAACTTTCCCAAAGTTCAAGAGCTTGGAAGCCGTTTTCCGCTTCTCGGACTTCAAAACCAATTGGTTGCAGCATTTTCACCAGCAGCAGCCGATTTTCTTGATTGTCGTCAACTGCTAAAATCCGATAAATCGGTTGATCTGGTTGTAGTGCGATCGCCCGCTGCGATGTCGCCACTGTTATTTCAGATGAAGTAGCGGGAAATACTCGGATATTAAATTTAAAAATGGTTCCCTCACCTAAAACACTTTCTACCTCAATATCTCCGCCCATGATCTCTACATATTTTTTAGTGATTGTCAAACCCAATCCCGTACCGTCAGCCGCTTGTTTGCCAGCTTCTGTTTGCACGAAAGCCTCAAATAACTTGTCAATTTCTGCTGTTGCTATGCCAACTCCCGTGTCTTCAACTTCAAACAAAATAAAATAGCAATCGTCCGAAGTAGAATTAGGATAAACCTCCGATTTTGCGGGCTGGTGGTTGGCTTGCACAGCGCGCAGCCAAATACTGCCGCAGTTTGGTGTAAATTTTAGGGCATTTCCCAGCAAATTAATTAAACATACGCGCAGCTTTTTTTCATCAGTTTTGATGTATTGGGGAACATTCGGCTGCACGGAAAATCTTAGTTGCAAATTTTTGGTTTCAGCTTTGATTTGAAACATCTCTTCGAGAGTGTCGAGGAGTTGATAAAGGTCAAAGCTGCGTTCATCTAAGCCAATGATCCCGGCTTCTATTTTGGACAAGTCTAAAACATCGTTAATTAATTCCAGCAAATGTTGACCGCTGCGGTTGATAATTCGGAGATTTTCAATATTTTCGTGGCTGAGTAAAGAGTCGCGGCTCATGACTTGGGTAAAACCCAGGATGGCGTTCAGGGGAGTCCGCAATTCGTGGCTCATGTTGGCAACGAATTGACTTTTTGCTAGGGATGCAGCGGCTGCGGCTTCTTCGGCTTTTTTGCGTTCTATTATTTCTTGTTGCAGTTCGGTATTGCGATCGATCAATTGTTTTTTCAGTCTTTGGATGGTCAGTTGATGTTCGATTCTCGCTAAAACTTCTGCTACATGAAACGGTTTGGTTATAAAATCTACTCCTCCTACTTTAAAGGCGGTTACTTTGTCTAATACTTCATCTAAAGCGCTAATAAAAATAACTGGAATTTCTGATGTTTTCGGATCGAGCTTGAGCTGCGTGCAGACTTCATAGCCGTCCATTTCCGGCATTTTTATGTCGAGCAAAATCAAGTCTGGAGAACCTGAACGCGCTGCTCTGATTGCCATTTTGCCGTTAATTACGCCCCGGACTTTGTAGCCGCGATCCGACAGCGTTGCTGATAAAACTTGCAAATTTTCGGGAGTGTCGTCAACAATTAATATGTTGCCTTTATTATTTTCTGTTTTATTGGTGGTCATCGATGGTATTTTTTGTTAAATTGATAATTGCTGAAATTATGAAAACCGATTAAATCGTCATTATAGCACTCGCTCCAGCATCAACTACTTCTATATTTACAGAACTTACCTACAAAAAAACGATAAACCGGGTTTTTCAACCAAGATAGAGAGCCTTCAACAGTTGACAGTTGACCGCTTGACAGTTGACAGTTTGAGAGCGACCTCTACCTATAAAGAAGAGGATTGGAGTAATGAATAGTCTGATTTTAATTTCTCCCTCGAAGGCGGGCGGGCTTTCAACCAATTCTTTCTGGTAATACGATTTTAGATGGGGAATGAATGATTCCATCAGGGTTGGGAGCGCTGGCAAAGCAGTTGCTTTTTTTGTGTAACTGGTATAACGAGATATTTTCGTTATAAAACCCAGTTTCTTCGTCCACCTTTATACTGATTTAAATAATCATCAAAGATAGTTTAGCCGATCGCCCACGAGCAAGTTTAGCAATAGTCGATCGACCTCTACCATCAATAATCCCGAACCCGCTCTTCTCCTCTCCCCTCTCCCTTCCCCCTTCTTCCTTCTTCCTTCTTACTTCTTCCTTCTTCCTTCTTCCCTCTTCCTTCTTCCTTCTTCCCTCAAACATTTCTAAATTCCTCAATCAAATCAATAATCCGATCGCACCGGAAGTTATTCGCCAAATCGGCGATCGCGCTGCGGTAAGGAGCATCAACAGGAGGAATCGACAACAGCAGCCGAAAAATCTCCTCGTTATCAACCGAATCCGCCGCCTCGTACAACTCATCAACCCATTGGGGAGGCATAGCTTCAAAAAATGAAGAATTCAGCGCAACAGGCAAAGGAGCCGTCACAGTCGGCGCCGAAACGTCACCACCAGCCACAGCATCAGAACTTAGCGAAGCTTCTCGATCGTAAACATAGCGGACACCCAGATACTTAGCCATCTTTTCCAGAATGACTTGTTCCCGAAAAGGCTTCGCGACAAAATCATCGCACCCAGCAGACAAAATCACCGATCGCTCTTCATCAAAAGCACTCGCCGTCAGAGCAATAATCACCGTTGCTTGACCCTTCAAATGCGCTTTAATCTGTTTAGTAGCTTCGTAGCCATCCATCACCGGCATCCGCATATCCATCCAAATCAAATGAGGTTCCCAACTCGACCACATGGACAAAGCTTCAACGCCATTTTCAGCCTGCCGCACAGTAAAACCGAGACATGACAGCATTCTCACCAGCAACAAACGGCTTTCCAGGCGATCGTCCACAGCTAAAATGCGGTATTCCGGCTGTCCGGGTTCCAGGCCCACAACGCGACGAGTTGTTTGAGCCACCTGAATTTCCACTTCATTAGGGAGCGAAACTTTAACATCAAATCTAAAAATGCTGCCGTTACCGACGCTGCTTGTCACCGTCATTTCTCCTCCCATTAACTCAACGAACTGTTTGCTGATCGGCAAGCCTAAACCAGTTCCTTCATGAGCTTTTTTCCCGCTTTCTGTCTGAGCAAAAGGCTTAAACAAACTATCCATTTCTTGGGCAGAAATTCCCGCCCCCGTGTCTTCCACTTCAAAGAGCAAGCAGCAATTTGCGATCCTCTTCGAGGGCTGCGCTAACGGCGGAATCTCTTCGTTATTTCTATTTGACAACAGCTCATGTTTGATTCTCAAGTTGACACCACCTTCCGCCGTAAACTTGATCGCATTTCCCACCACATTAATTAATACTTGACGCAACTTACTTTCATCTGTTTCTACATATTGAGGGAGGTTGGGCGCAGCATCACAAATTAACTGCAACCCTTTTTTTTCGGCTTGCAGCTTCAGCATATCTTCAGTATTTTCTAGCATTCTGTGCAAGTCGAAGGTGCTGTTATTGAGTGTCACCAGCCCGACTTCGATTTTTGACATTTGCAGAATATTGTTGATCAGATCGAGCAAATGTTCCCCGCTGCGGCTAATAATTCCTAAATATTGCTGTTGGTCACTACCGAAGGCTGCGTCGCGCGCCAGCAGTTGAGTGAAACCGAGAATCGCGTTGAGGGGAGTTCGCAATTCGTGGCTCATATTCGATAAAAATTCACTTTTCGCCCTGTTCGCTCTGTCGGCTTCTTCTTTGGCTTTTTGCAGCGATATTTCTGCTTGTTTGCGCTCAGTAATATCGCTGGCAGTGCCTGTGGTGCCGGTGATATTTCCTGCTGCATCCAATCGCGCGATCGCCTTTGTATTGACATCTATCTGCCTGCCGTCTTTCCCTAATACTATACTTTCGTACTGAAACACAGCATCTCCCGTCAGCAAGCGCTGCTGAAGTTCTCGGTTCCGGTCTATCTGTGCTGGTGCTAAGAAATCGCTAAAAGAATAGCCGAGCATTTCTTCCGGGTCATAACCGTAGATTTGTTTGACAGCTTGGTTGACAAAAGTCAGGTGTCCTTGGGCATCGCAAGACCAGATAATATCTTGGGAAGTTTCAACTAAATGACGGTATTTTTCTTCGCTTTCTGCTAATGCTATTTCCGCCAGTTTGCGGGCAGTAATGTCCATCAAAGTTGTGAAGAGTTTAGTCACTTGCCCTTGTTTGTTGACAACTACTTCTCCTCTGGATTCGATGTAGCGGATCGAGCCGCCTTCACTTGTCTGTGACGGGCAAGTATCCGCAGCAATTGTCGATTCCGGGCGCAGGATGCGATATTCCAAACTGTAGGATTTGCCGCTAGCAATAGCAGCGTCGATCGTTGTTTGCCATTTTTGGCGATCGTCCGGATGCACGTATTGTGCAAATTCACTTAGTGTTGGCGCAGCCTCGGTTGCATCGAGATCGAAAATATGAGATAATTCTTCCGACCAAGTAGTTGTATTGGCAGAAAAATCGCATTCCCAATTGCCGACGCGGGCGATTCTCTGCGCTGCGGCTAAAGATGCAGCTAGAGCCCGGAGTTTTTCTTCTGCCAATTTGCGATCGCTAATATCTTGAATCACCGAAATCACGCAGGTTTCGCCGTGAATGTCAATGATTTCAGCAGACACCAGCCCGGTTCTGAGTTCCCCAGTTTTAGTGCGCCAATCAAATTCGTAGTTACGAACAATTTTTTGTTCGTCTAACATTGCAAACAACTTGGCGCGGGCTTGTGTACTTTCCCAAAGATTCAAATCAAGCGCCGTGCGATCGATAATTTCTGCTATCGAATAACCAATTGTCTGACAAAAAGCCTCATTGACTTCTAAATAACGACCGTCTTTAAGTCTGGCAATAGTAATCGGGTTGGGAGAAGAACGAAAAGCTTTAGCAAACTTTTCCTCAGACAAGCTCAGTTGTGCAGTCCGCTCCTCAACTAAAGTTTCCAATTCTTGATTCAGCTTTTGGAGTTGAGCATTTTGTTCCCCTAATTGCTTCTCCATAAAATAGCTGTTGACCGCTTCTTTTAAGGTCAACTTCAAATCTTCTGACTGCCAAGGCTTAGATATGTAGCGGTACAATTTAGCATATTTAATAGTATTCGCCACAGCTTCGAGGTCTGCTTGCCCCGTCAGCATGATTTTGATGGTTTTTGGTGAAATTATGTGAATCTGCTTCAGTAATTCGTCCCCTTTGATATTGGGCATCAGGTAGTCGGAAATCACAGCCACGATTTCGCAACCCTCTTCCAGCAATTCATCTATCAACTCTAAAGCCTCTTCGCCGCCTTCGGCTGTTTCTAATAAATGTTCTTCTCCCAAGGCTTTTTTTAACTCAATCTTCAAACTTTCAAGGATGATCGGTTCGTCATCCACGCAAATAATCACAGGTTTATTGTTCATATTTTTGCTAAACCAGATTTTATAGTTTCTACTAATTCTTGACCGTCCCACGGCTTGTACAAACAGCGGTGCAAGTTTGCCTGCTCTTTCACCCGTTGTATTGCTATTTCATCAGCTTGCCCGGTCAGCATAACTTTCACAATATTGGGATATTTTTGGTGAACCCGGATCAAAAATTCATCTCCTTTAAGACCCGGCATCAACCAGTCAGATACTATGACCAAAATATCGCTTTCCTCTTCTCCTTGAATTTCCTCAATAATTTCGAGAGCTTCATCGGCATTTTCTGCTACTTCATAGAGGTAATCATCACCAAATTCTTTTTTCAGTTGAATCTTCAAACTGTTTAAGATTACAACTTCATCGTCAACACACAAAATTACTGGTTTTGGCATAAAATTTTACTCTTTTTTGATTTTAAAATTAACGGGCAGATTGAGCCAAATTTTAATTATTGGTCTCAGTGATTTCGATAGGCAAGGATACAGTAAATTTGGTTTGACCAGGCACGCTTTCTACTTGCAGTTTACCTTGGTGTTTTTTAATGATTTTATGAACGATATCCAATCCCAAGCCGCTGCCTTCTCCAGGAGGTTTAGTAGTGAAAAATGGCTCAAAAATTCTAGGCATAATCTCTGGAGGAATGCCGGGGCCGCTGTCGGTAATACTGACTGATATTGCGTTATCTTGGTGTTTGACCTCAATTTTTAACAGTCCTTTGTTGCCCATCGCTTGTAAAGCATTATGAAGCAAATTTGTCCAAACTTGATTTAGTTCATCAGGATAGCATAGCATAGAGGGTAAATCATTAACATAATTCCTGACGACTTCCACACCATGTTTGATTTGGTAGTGGTAAAGCGTTAAAACAGTATCAATCCCGTCGGTAATATTGGCGATCGCCTTGGAACCCGACTGGTCGTAACGAGAATAGCTTTTCAAGGCAAAAACAATTTTGGCTGCCCTATCTGTCGCAGTAACAATATTTTTAGTGCTTTTTTGTACCGTAGCAAATTCGTAAGCGGTTTGTAAAATATTTGGACTTGCGCTGTCTTTCAACAAAGGTAAAAAACGTTCTAAATTATTGCAAATACCAATATCTAACAAGGTACAAGCAAGGCTGTCAGCGTCGTCAATTTTTTCTGATTCTAATTGCCGCTGCAAAAGTTTTTTCAACTGACGTTTTTCTTTACTAGATAAGTTGTCTGTTTCCTTACTTGAGTTGTACAGCAGGGCAAAGAAATCCTGCTGCCGTTCCGGGGATAGTTGCTTGAAAAATATCGGTAACTGGTGCAATTGTTCGGCCCAGAAGTCGGCGATGTTCTGCACCGAAGAGCGAATCGCCCCTAAAGGAGAATTGATTTCGTGGGCAACTCCGGCAATTAACTGTCCGAGGGCTGCCATTTTTTCTGATTGAATCAGCTCTTGTTGAGTGCGCTTCAGTTCTTCTAGGGTATGAGCTAATTCTACATTTTTTTTGCACAGCGCTGACTCTGCTAGTTTGCGGGCGCTGATGTTGCGGGCAACCCAAATCACTGCATCTTTTGAGAACAGAGAAATACAGGCGGAAAACCAAATTTCGCGATCGCCAACTGTTAAACTGTAGTCGAAATTGAGGGTTTGTTGCGTCTCTAACACTTGCTGAACTAGCATCCACCAATCATCGGGGTTGTCGTCGTCAAAAAAATGTTCGACCGTCAGGCTGACTAGATCGCAATCCGGCTCATAAACTGCCGCCGTATTAGTCGGCAAAACCTCTATGTTGCCATGAATATTTAGTACGAGAACGATGTCTGTCATCGCTTCAAAAACTGCACGAACTTTGGTTTCAGAAAAGTGTAATTTTTCTTCTAGCAATTTGCGATCGCTAATTTCTTGCTGTAATTCTTGGTTGCTGGCTCCTAGTTGAACCGTGCGTTCTCGAACTCGCTGCTCCAGTTCGGTGTTGAGGCGGCGGACTTCAGCTTCAGCGGTGGCGCGGTCTTGTATTTCCTTCTTTAACTGACTGTTCGTGTTAATTAATTCTAAAGTACGCAGCTTAATTTGCTCTTCTAGATTTTCATTTAATAACCGCAACTGTTCCTCTATTTCGGTTCTGCGAAGCGCTTCTTTTTGCAATTGTTCGTTCACTTTTTTTAACTCCAGGATATTTTCGGCAACTGTTTCCTGCAAAAGCTCGACATTCGCGTGCATTTCTACCGGATCTAAGGCGTGCAGCAGGCTACTTTGGGTGACAATTCCGGCTAAATATCCTCCCTCGTCCACCACCACCAAGCGCCGGATGTGGTGATCCTGCATGAACTGGTGAGCCTCCCACAATGTGGCTTTTGCCTGCAACGGCATCAGGGGAAAACTCATCGCGGCGGCGGCGCGAGTGCCAGCGAAATCGAGTCCGGTAGCTTGGAATTTAACAATGTCCCGTTCTGTAATTATGCCCACTGGTTTCTGATTTTTGTTGTCGCACTCATTGCAAATGACTATGCAGCTTTTGCGCTCAGTTGCCATCTGTTTTGCCACTTCTAAAACTGAGGTGTTAGTTGAGGCAATTCTTACTTCTGCGGTCATAATTTCTTCGGCGCGCCGCATTTGCAGCAAGTCGCCCGGTTTCAGGATTTGACGGATGCTTTCTCCGGTGATGGCGCCCAGCAAGTTTCCGCTGTTGTCTGTAACGGGCAAGTGACGGATTTTTGCCGATCGCAATATACTCAATATTCTGAAGATATTCCCCGCTTTATCAAGGGAAATCGCGATCGGCTTTTCAGTCATTACCTCAGCAATTATCAGCCCTGCTAGCGGTATTTCGCTCGCAGTTATTTTCACAACATCGCGCTCCGTAAAAATTCCGATCAGTTGCCGCTCAAACGCGATTAAAACGCAACTAGCCCTCGCCTGAGTCATGGCGGCGATCGCGACTTTCAAGGGTGTATCTGGAGGCAGTACCGGCGGTTTGCGGTCGATCGCCTGTTCTAAGAAGCTTTGGCTATCAGAAACTGTTATTGACATGGGCAAATCAAGGGGGAGATGCAGGTGGAACCGGCAATTAATGCCATTTTAGCTTTGAGCTTTGACAATGACTGCACCCTGACCGCGATCGAAGTCTGACATCCGTCTAAAGTTGTATTTTTGGTCGCGCCTCGGTATAATTTTGGGGAGCATCTCAGTTTTGTAAAAAACATTTTTTTTCTTTGAGTGCTGTCCCGGCTCGCGAGTTATAGAATACGCGAGCCGGGACAGCACTATAAAAGCAAAAATGAGATGCTCCCTAATTTTTATTGTAATAGCGCTAAACGGCGATCGGAATTGACACGATAAAGCTCGTTTGACCGATCGCAGATGTTACTTCTATCTTACCCGAATGTTTTTCGACAATTTTCTTAACAATATCCAGTCCCAAGCCGCTGCCTTCTCCGGCGGGTTTTGTGGTAAAGAAGGGTTCAAATATTCGCGGCAAAATTTCCGGGGGAATTCCTGTGCCGTTATCCGTAACGCCCACCAACAGGATCTGATTTTCTACTCTGACATCTAATGTTAAAATTCCGCAATTGTTCATTGCTTGCAGGGCGTTGTGAATCAGATTTGTCCAAACTTGATTGAGTTCGTCTGGATAGCACAGCAATTCAGGCACTCCATCTTGATAATTCCTCACAACTTCTACTCCGTGTTTGAGTTGGTTATAATAAAGAGTTAATATAGTTTCAATTCCCTCAGTAATATTAGCAATAACCTTTTCTCCCGTAGAGTTAGAGCGAGAATATGCTTTTAAAGCAAAAACTACTTTTGCAGCTCTATCTGTAGCTGTGATAATAGTATTCGTACTTCTTTGCAAAGCAGTAAATTGATAGGCTTGCTGTAAAATATCCGAGCTAGTGGGGTCTTGCAGCAAAGGCAAAATTGATTCGATATTGTCGTAAATGCCGATATCAACTAAGGTGTCTGCTACTGTTTCTGAATTTGCCACAGAATTGTTTGATAGCTGCTGAATCAAAGCTCTTTTAAACTGGCGTTTTTCTCGGTTGGAAAAGAGCATCGCCTGCGACTGGTATTTGGGGAGCAGCGTCAATAAATCAGAGTAACCTTCTGGGGACATTTTGTGGAAAAAATCCGCGATTTGGGCCAGATTTTGATTGAAAAAATCGGCTAAATTCTCGACAGACGATCGAATCGCACCCAGGGGAGTATTGATTTCGTGAGCCACACCAGCAACTAGCTGTTCCAATGCTGCCATTTTTTCCGATTGAATCAGCTCTCGTTGCGTTGCTTGCAGGTGTTGCAGGGCTTCCGAGAGTTCTCTGGTGCGATCGGCTACTTGCATTTCCAAGGTTCTGTTGTACTCTGCTACCAGTTTCTCAGCTTGTTTGCGATCGGTGATATCGCTGAAAGCAGTAATCGCATAGACAATATTGTTTTTGTTGTCAAAAATAGGTTGCGAGTGCATTTCCAAAGGCACAATCTTCCCGGATCTGCGGACTTCTAAATTATCGGCGATCGCACTTTCGCCATTGAGAGCTCGCCAAGCCGGCAGTTGTTGTTCAGAACAGGGGCTTTCCTTTCCTGATATATAAATTTCAGAAGCTGATATCAACTCTTCACCTGTAGCTGACGGCGCCAAAATTCGATCCAGCAACCGCTGTCCAGTTTCATTGATGTAGGATACCTTACCCTGGGGATTATGTACCGTTATTCCCACAGGTAAAGCTTCTAAAAACTGCGTCAACTTGCTCTGACTTTCCCGCACTTCTGCGTAAAGTTTAGCGTTAGCAATAGAAACAGCAGCCTGCGTCGATAACAGTTGCAAAACCTCTACCCTGTCATCAGTAAAAGCACTCGTAGTGAGATTGTTCTCTAAATAAACCATCCCAATTAATTGACCTTGATTCAGCAAGGGCGCGCACAATATAGATTGAGAATTATGTCTGACAATATACGGATCGCGCGTAAATCTTCCTTTGTTAGCTGCGTCACTTTCTACAACATTTCTTTTCCTCCGAGCGACATAATTGATAATGGAAACAGGCAGGCACTTTTCAGCAGGAACCGACTGCAAAACATCCACGCGATCGCCATCTAATTTTCCCGAAGCTTCTACCAAAAACTTACCTCGGCTTTCCAAAATCAAAAAACCATTTTCTGCCCCCGCATTTTGCAGCATAATTCTCATCAACTTCGCCAGTAACTTGTCCAGCACAATCTCGCTAGCGATCGCAGCAAAGGCTTTCATCACTGCCGCCAAATCAAAAGTTTGGCCCGAATCGTGGCTGCTGGAAATATTAGTAACTGTAGCGCTGTCGCTGGCAATGCTAGTTGACACTGGAATTCTGATTAAAAATTGGGGATAGTGTGTTTCCAAATCCTCAACTTTAGCTTGAGCTCCCCAGTGAGTGTAACCATAGTGAGCATCAGCCAAATAAACTCGTGCAATCTTCTCTTTTCCCCAACCGATATAGAACTTAGCTGCAAGTTCGTTAGCGAGAGCTTCTTCGTTAAGATATTCGTTTTGCTTCGCCAAACCAATCGCGCGATCGTACTCCTCCATTGCCTGAAAATTATCGCCCAAAACCCGATATTTCTCAGCCTCAACCAGATGAAATTTGTGCAAGTGATTCATGGGGGCGCGTGCAGCCCATGTCTGCATTTTCTTTTGGTTTTCTCCTACTCTTTCGAGCAGCATCTCTCTCCAATACATCCGCCTCAGAACAAGCAGCTAGTGCAGCCAAAGAATCATAAAAATGAAACACCG
This sequence comes from Microcoleus sp. PH2017_24_DOB_U_A, assembly GCF_020738205.1. Taxonomy (NCBI): domain Bacteria; kingdom Bacillati; phylum Cyanobacteriota; class Cyanophyceae; order Oscillatoriales; family Microcoleaceae; genus Microcoleus; species Microcoleus sp. PH2017_24_DOB_U_A. Next base: position 1,454 of record NZ_JAEQCT010000113.1, on the reverse strand, counting down.
GCACAGTTAAAAAACCAGTTCCTCCCATTAAACCTTGTCTAAATTTACCTGCATTTTCCAGTGCTTGGCACAAATCCCCGAATAAATAACACAGTATTAGCTTGTGCAAATAAAAGTAATGTATTCCCGTGCGATCGTTCGCTTTCGCCAGCAACGGTAGCAGATGCTCTTCTTCGCAAGCTGTCCCCGATAAATTGCAAGGATTCTCTGCTTCACCCAGCAAGTTAAGCACCGCTTGATGAAATATTTGATTGCACTGCAAGTTGATTGATTGCTTGAGTTGAGCCAGCAGGTTGCTAGATTCAGCAATTTCGACTTTTAGATTTGTAAGTTCTTGCCCTACCAAATAAGCATATTGAGATTTTTGTTTGGCACAATAAGCGACAAACTCAAAATCTCCATTTTTGAGCGCACTTTGATAGCTTTCTCGGAACATTGGCAGGGTTTCCCTGACATGATATTTGCTGTGAGCGATACAAGCTGCTACTATATATAATATTTTCCCTTTGAGGTTTTTTGCATTGAACATTGATGCTAAGTTTAAAGCCAATTCCCCTAACTTATTTGCCGATTCAATGTCTTGAGATTCGTAGTTCATAACTACGCCCCAAGCTGCGTAGAAAAAGGCAGAAAGCGGTGAATTTTCAGGTAGTCCCCTGAAGGAAAGGATCGACCGAATAAAACTGAATTCAAAGAAAAGTAGGCATTTAGAGTTGTAAATTAGCATTGTAATGATGGACAAACCGCCAAATTGCAGCAATATGATTTTCTAATTTTTTATAGAAGGCTAAGCTCTTTCTTACCAGTCGAGAAACTCGTTGTCGAATAGTACAGTTGAAGCGCTCGATATAGCTAGTCAAACCACTATCTTTATCTACACGGCGTGATGACGTTTGCTGGGTAATACAGAATCATAAGCACAAAACGTGGTCGGTATAAATTACTGCACATTGACGGTACACTGGTGGTATTGAATCCCATAAAGCGCTCGCCGATGCTGCGCTACGATCTCCAATATGTACACCAACAATTTCCCTAGTCTCGGCGTCCAATGCCAGCCAGACCCACTGCTGATTTCCTTTACTATCAACGAATGACCATAACTCATCCATCTGAACATTCAAGCGCTTTTTTTCCTTGGGAGTCACTTCCACTTGCTTCTTAACAGCAGCCGCTTGGCTATTAACGTATCGCTGCACTGTATCTTCTGACACTTGTAGTACCCGAGCAATTCCCGCCTGAGAAATACGTTCAAGTAGCATCCGTGACATTAATTCCTTTTGTTCTTTTGTAATAGGTTTCCATGCCGGATTTAAAACAAATTGACGACCACATTCTCGGCATTTATAATGAAAGTTTATGATGCCGAGTTTTACCGTTCCGACTAACTTCTTTTGAGCCACAATTAGGGCAACAATTAATTTCTAATGTCATATCACGCTATGGCAAACACT
>NZ_JAEQCT010000112.1:48765-58357 GCF_020738205.1 Microcoleus sp. PH2017_24_DOB_U_A | reverse complement strand
TCAAATCGAGAGAGCCAATCAAAATCAAAATCAACTGCAATCTCAAATATCCGACTTAGAAAATCAGTTAGAAAATGGGCGTCAAACTCGATCGCAATTAGAGTCTCAACTAGAAACTGCTAACAGAGAGCGATCGCACATTTACGCCCAACTCTCGGAAATGCAAAGTCAAATCGAGAAAGCAAACCAGAGTCAAGCTCAACTTCAATCTCAAATATCTGAGTTAGAACATCACTTAGAAACAGTATATCAAGAACGGTTGCAGCCAACACCGGAAATTACTGCAACAGCGGAAGAATCACCAAAAGCTGAATTACTAGATAAAAACGCCGAGTCAACCCCAGAAGCAGCAATTTTGAAAAATCAAGAATTTGTAGTTTCTCAGCAAGGCGAAGGTGACTATACCACTATTAGCGAAGCCCTAAAAAATGCTGTTTCAGGTACGCGAATTTATGTGCATCCGGGTGTGTACAAAGAAAGTATAATAATCGACAAATCTGTGGAAATTATCGGCAACATAGAAGCGGGTAGCGTCACTGTTGAAAGCAGCGATTCAAACTGCATTCAAATGGCAACAGACAGCGCTTTAGTGCGAGGATTGACAATTAAAACAACAGGGAAATATTACGCTGTAGATATTCGCCAAGGCGAGTTAATCGTAGAAGACAGCGATATCACTTCTGCCAACTATTCTGTGGTAGTAATCTGCGGCTCTAATGCTAATTCAGTAATCCGTCGCTGTCAAATTCATGATGGAATATGGAACGGAATCTTTATCTCGGATAATGGCAAAGCAACGGTGGAAGATTGCAATATCTATAATAACGGCACTCTGGGAATAGGTGTCGGATTGGGAGGAAAATTGATTGCGCGCAGGTGTAGAATTAATGGTAATGAAGGTGAGGCGATCGCAGTTTATAGAGATAGTATTGCTACGGTGGATGATTGCGATTTAACCGGCAATACTGGGGGTGCTTGGCGGATTGCAGATAACGGATATATTCGCGGGAAAGGCAATCAAGAATAGAAGAAGTCATTAGTCATTTGGGACGGGCTAGAAGCCCATCCCACAAAAATCTTTTTTATTGTGGGATGGGCTTCTAGCCCGTCCTAATTATTTTTGCAAGAAGTCTATAATCTTAAACAAAAGACTTAACCGCATTTGCCAAATCCGCCGCATACTCTTCGTGCAAGCCCAAAGAACCAGGGATAACTCGCGATTCTACTCCCGGTAATTGGGCTAATACTTCCATTTCCGCCTTAGATTTGGGCGGTGCTTTCTCAGCAATTACAACCATCACCGGCACTGCTAATTCTTGGAAGTTGGCGACAAATTCTTCTCGGGTTTTTGCCGGATCTAAACCACCAGTTACAAAAGCCGCCGAACCAAATCTCGCACCTACTTGCTGCGTGACTTTCCATTTGTTTTGGATGAAATCGGGGGTGACTTTTGCTGCATCCGCGTAGACGTGGCGGCGGTACATTAAACCCAGGAATGACGGCGCAGTGTTCAGTTTGTAAAGGAATTGACCGAGTAAGGGCGATCGCACTAATTCTCTGACAATTCCGTGCCAGCCGCTTTGCTGTTTGCTCATCGTCGGTAAAGGCCCGCGCCAAGTCGGTGCAGCTAACACAATTTTTGACCAAACATTCGGCTTTGACTGCGCTAATTGCATCGCATAACCCGCAGCGTGACCGGCCGCAACTACAGCCACAGGACTGCTAAAAGTAGACTCAACAAAATCCTGAATAAATTGATGATATAATTGCGGTTCGTAGTCGGTGCGCGGGCGATCCGAGTCGCCAAAACCAGGCCAATCTACACTCACAACTTGAAAGTTAGGAGCCAACAATTCTGCTAAAGGACGCATTTCTGCTCGTGTTGAAACCGTACTGAAAGCTGGCAGCAATAATACGGTGTTTCCTTGTCCTCTGGTTTCGTAAATAACTTTGATTTGCGTTCCTTTCCAGTTCCAGAGATATTCTTGAACTGTCGCGGGATAGCTGCCATAATTAGATTGGATTAAATCAGCAGTCTGAGTCACAGCTTTTGCTCCTGTTAATTTGCTTCTGCTTGCGCGCTAACTTCGCAACCCAGTGCCTTGTTTCTCATCATTTGAAAGATGTTATAAAATCCGTTAGCGCGAGAAGGTGTCAGGCTCACATTCAATCCCGTATCTTGAATAAAATCTGGGGTAACGCTGACTATTTCCGCAGGCGTCAATCCGCTTAAACCTTCGACGAGCAAGCCAACTAATCCTTTGACTAGCTGAGCGTCTGAATCGCCTTCAAAGGAAACTTTTCCGTCGGCTAAAGTTGCGGTAATATAAACTTGTGACACGCAGCCAGAAACTTTGTTCTCTGGCTGTTTATTGCTTTCGGGAAATGGTGGGAGTCGCTTGGCATACCACAGCAGTTGTTCGTAGCGCTGTTTCGGATCGGAGTGTCGCTGGAAGCGCTGGACAATTTTAGCTAGGGTTGGCGGTAGCGCGGTATTTGCGGACATGATTTCGAGTAGCGGTTTACATCGCTAATATTATACATTTCATTTTAGCAGTCGGTGCGGGCGATCGCCAATCAGAATAGGTTATTGTAGAGAAAAATTGCGTGAAGCGTTCGCTCTCCCCTTCCCGAAGGCTAGCTATCCCGTTATTAATCGCCCTACAAATCTCAACGGAGGAAATATGGTATTTGGTGCAGTTGACGAACATTGGTGCCGAGTTGTGATGAACCGCGAAACTCGCAACATCGTTAAAAGCTTGCAGCCCGATCGATTAAATACCTTAGAAATCTCTGGCGACAGTTGGGGCAAATTAGAATCTTTTCAAAGCTATAAATCCGTCAAATATCCAGAGTTTGACATTTGCGAGTGTTGCCTCGATCAAACATTTGATTTAATCATTGCCGAACAGATATTTGAACATTTACTTTGGCCTTACCGCGCTGGCAAAAATATCTATCAAATGCTCGACAAAAACGGTTATTTTTTAATAACTATACCGTTTTTGATTCGGATTCACGATTACCCTAACGACTGCTCTCGCTGGACAGAAACAGGAATCAAATACCTGCTGGCTGAATGCGGTTTCAATTTAGAGCGCATCCAAACAGGCTCTTGGGGAAACCGCGCTTGTATTGTGGCAAACTTCTCAAAATGGGAATATTACAATGCTTCCATTCATTCGTTAGCAAATGAGCCGGATTTTCCCTTAGTAGTATGGGCTTTGGCGCAGAAATAACACCCCGATCGAACAATTTGAGATTTGAAATTTTTGGTTTTAGATTTGGGATTTTAGATTTTAGATTACCGAAGAAGACTGCGCCAAACTACGAGAGAGTCGATCTTACAAAACAACGTTAGCTGAAGCAGTCTTGGCGATCGCACTCAACTCAAGTCCAAGGGCGGCAAACCGCGCAACTGACGCAGGGAATTGATGCACAACTGACAGTCGCAGCCAAACAGCGCCGCTGCTGCATCGCTTTCTTCCTCCGTAAAATCTAGCATCGCCACCGGTTCTTGATTCGGGCGCTGCCAACCGATTCTGGCCTTGGAATTAGCAGCAGCAGCCTTACCGGGAAGGCGCATACAAGTCAGACGTTGGGTGTGGGGCGATCGCACGCAGGTTGGCGCATCAGCCGATTTACCCGGTGTTTCGCCTATGTTTTGAGTGTTTTGGGCGATCGCGCTCAAAGACATCAGAGATCCAAACAGCGTCGGACTTACAAGCAAAGTGAGGAGCAATCTATTCATTTGTCGTCCATAAGAACTTTAACGTACACAGTAGCGGATTATCTGTGGCAATTCAACAAGGTTTTTGGCTTGCATCAGTACAGTTTGCCGTTATTAAGGTTTAAAATCCGAATATTTTTTGATCAAACTTGCAATAATTCCCCGTATTGGCAAGCAGATTTTTGCGATCGGTATCGCCTGTGCTTCCCAGTTTAAGATTTGTTGCAAGTTTAGAGAATTCCCTTAGCTAGTGATAACAAAATCATTCAATGTGGGTAAAATAATGTCAGTCAGGGCAACTCGAAGCAGCGCACAAGTTTACATCGGAAACCAGGTGGGGAGTGATGAGTACAGTTTTAGTTGTGGAAGATTCCCGCAGCCAGCGGGAGTGCATTTCACATCAGTTGAAATGCAGTGGATTAAATGTAATTCAAGCATCTGACGGTGTGGAAGCACTAGATAAAGTTGAGAGAAGTTACCCGGATTTAGTATTATTAGATATCGTCATGCCCCGCATGGACGGTTACGGTGTTTGCCGTTTAATCAAAGCTAATCCCGAAACTCGGAATATACCAGTAATATTTTTAACCGGCAAGGGACAGCAGCTAGCTTTGTTCTCCAGGGCGATCGATCGCGCCGAGGCGTATGTTAGCAAACCTTGGCAGCCCAGGGAACTTTTGGCAACCATCAAAAAAGTCTTGATGAATGCCAATATTAAGTTCGATCGGGCTTCGGCTGACGCTTGGACGGAATACGGCATTTTAAACTTAAGTACCATTGAATTGTATCAAAGTCGCGCCGATGCTTGGACAAAATACAGCGCCCAAATTATTAAATTGTACGATACCAGCATAGCAGCTTTTCAGCAAGCTTTGGCAATTGAACCGACTCACTCGACAGCCAACAAGTATCGCAACCGAGTTCAGACTATCCGGGCAATTTTGATGAAAAAGATTGAGCAAAATCAACCTTGCAAAGTCTGCGACTATTATTACGGCAAAGATGGTATCAATTGTGCAGTACATCCCGCTGGTCGCCCTCAGCCTTTTTGTCGCGATTGGGAGTTTAATTAATTCAACTACAATGAAAACAAATAACCGCACCAACTTGGAAAAACTGCTGCAAGAAAGAAACGAAAACCCCCAAAGAATGGCAGAAATTGACGCCCAAATTAATGCAACTTTTCGTCAAAATCACACAATCTTGGTAATGGATATGTCGGGATTTTCTCGAACAACTGTCCGTTACGGAATCATTCATTTTTTGTCAATGATTCACCGGATGCACGGAATTGTCAAACCGATAATTGCGGAATGTGGCGGTACTGTTGTTAAGGAGGAAGCAGACAATATTTTTGCAGTATTTCCCGATGTAAAATCTGCTGTGGAATCTGCAATTGACTCTCTGAAACAAACGGTGGCTGTCAACACGACTCTGCCGCCGGATATGGATATTTACCTCTGCATTGGTATTGGCTGCGGCGATGTTTTGATGCTGGAAGGAGAGGATATGTACGGATCGGAATTTAATCTAGCAGCCAAGCTGGGAGAGGATTTGGCGGAACGGGGAGAGATTTTGCTTACCTCAGCAGCGTTTGAAAAGTTTGAAGGTGATAAGCAAGATTGGGAAAGAATAGATTTTTCGATTTCGGGTTTGGAGTTTGTGGCGTATAAGCAGGTATCATCTACTTAATTTATCTCAGGTTTTTTTCACAATATAAAATAGAAAATTGATGAGAAACCCAGTTCCTTCGCAAATACCCGGTTAGTCTACGATTTTTAGTACATTCCTCGACGCAACTTGCACTCTTATAGAGGTTAGTCTTTTGGTACGTTGTTGCGCTTCAGCGCTCTTTGATATATAAAGTAGAAAAGGGTCATAAAGCGCAACAACCTTCAAAGAAAATTGCACTCTTATAGGGATTAGTCTTTAGGTACGTAGTTGCGCTTCAGCGCTCTTTTATATATATAGCCTTTCTCAAAAAGGTGAGGTATGACTGACAGGTTATATAACCACTGAAACCAAGAGGGCTCTCTTCCCAACAACGTCCGCGAATCTTTCGCTAGATCCGCTATAAATTAGAAAAGAGCGCTGAAGCGCAACAACGTACCTTTATTTAATCTCAAAAAAGATAGAGTTTAAAGAAAACAGGATTGACGCATTTCTAACCACTCGTGCGTCCAATAAATTAAAAAATCAGATGATTGACGAACAAAAAAATTGGCAAACTATCAATTTAGCGAATATTCAACAGAGGCTGGCTTGGGTGCAACAACAGCCGGATGGAGTTGTGTTTTGCAAAGAGTCGGGAGTTCACTATGTTGCAGTTAGAAAAGATAAAGGTCAAATTAAGCTATGTTTAGTAGAAAAAGTGAATTTGTATACAGATTTATTGCAATCTGTGTTCAACCTCAACAATCCTCTGCATTTAGTTTCAGAATATACCCAAGCGATGATGTTGGGTTTATTGTGGCAAAATCAACCTAAAAAAGTTTATATAGCTGGGTTTGGCGGTGGCAGAATTCCGTTAGTTATGCACCATTATTTGCCGGAAACTGTTGTAGAATGTGCTGATGTAGATGCGATCGCGATTTCAGCCGCCATTGAGTGTTTTGGAGTGCACTTCGACAGCAGACTCAGCGTAGCAATCCAAGATGGGAGAGAGTATCTAGAGCAGCAAAGCCCAGATGTGCAGTACGATATAATCATGACTGACGTGTTTTTTGGCAACGGCTACTTTCCGCACCGGCTAGCAACTAAAGAATTTTATGAACTTTGCCAAAAACATTTGTCAACCGCTGGAGTTGTTTTAGTAAATCTGCTGCAAAGAGATGAGTTTTATGCCCAAAAGGTGAAGACTTTTCAAAGCGTGTTTTCCCAGGTATACGTATGCCCTTGGAAGGATATTAATAGTGTTTTAATTGGGACTAACGGCCCTATTTTAGACAAAGAAGAGATTGTTTCCAGAGCAAAATATGTGCAAGATGGACATGAATTTTCGTTTTCCTTGACAGACAGAGCTCTTGATGTGAAAATAGGTTCAGAATTGTCTCAGATTATAGCTAATTTAGACCAAGCTCAAATTTTGACCGACGATTTGCCACCCGCCGGTTATTTTGATTCTTGGTTATTTTGATATCCAACACAACAAAACTGGTTCGTAGTGAGGACTTTAGTCCTCTGAAAATGAGGACTAAAGTCCTCACTACGAACTTAATTAGTATTTTTTTTACCGGATTGGATATAATTTATCCTTTAATATATTCAGCCATTTGCTTTTCTAGGCGATCGATCAATGTATCGACATCCGCTGCTGCGAGTTCAAAACAATCAGGGGGTGCGGGGTCAATTTCAAACAAAATTAGCTTGATTTCACCTTCGCCGATCGCCAAAATCGCTACCTCTTTCTCCGGTTTGTGAGCGTTTAGCACTCCTAAAATTTCCTGAATATGACTTTTAACTTGACGGTTTAACTCTTCTACTGCCTCTTTTTTACAGTACACGAAGCGTGGCGTTCCGGCAATATCAATGCCCAAAATATCGTCGCTTTCCTCTCCTCTTTCCTGAAGGAGTCCCCAAGCTAAAGCCGCCAATTCTTGTTTGTTGGCTGCTACAAATTTATCTAATTTGCGGCGCCAGTTACTTTGATTTTTTTGTTCGGACTCAGGCCCACCAAATAAAAACATTTTTTCTCTTTGCTTGTAGAAACTAATATCTTACGGTTATTGGTTATTTGTTATTGGTTACTGGTTACTGGTTATTTGTGATTCGTTATTGGTTATTTGTGATTCGTTATTAGCAGACTGTGAATAACTAATTACCAATGCCAAATGCCCAATGCCCAATGACCAATTACCAATTAGCAAATTCAACCTAAAAGCGCAGCGCTTTTATTTTATACCAGATTGCACCCGCCAGAGCGACGCATAAACTCCATTATGTTCGATAAGTTGTTCGTGATGCCCCGATTCTACCACTCGCCCCTGCTCCATGACAAAAATGCAATCGGCATTACGGACAGTAGAAAGACGGTGGGCGATCGCAATTGTAGTCCGATTTTTGGTAATTCGTTCGAGCGATCGCTGAATTGCGGCCTCCGTCTCGTTATCCACCGCTGAAGTAGCTTCATCCAGAATCAAAATCGGCGGATTCTTCAACACAGCCCTCGCAATCGCAATCCGCTGCCGCTGTCCCCCCGACAATTTTTGACCGCGTTCCCCTACAATAGTGTTGTAACCGTCCGGCAATTGCGCGATAAACTCGTCAGCTTCCGCAATTTGAGCAGCATTTACTATCTCTCGATCGGTGGCATCAAAAGTGCCGTAAGCAATATTTTGGGCCACCGTACCGTGAAACAAGAATACATCTTGACTCACCAATCCGATCGCTCTCCGTAAATCTTTTAAATTCAGGGTAGTTAATTCTATGCCATCGAGATAAATCTGACCATATTGTACCTCGTACAGCCTCATAATTAATTTTACCAGCGTACTTTTTCCCGAACCAGTCGCGCCCACAATTGCCGTAGTCTTCCCCGCCGGCAGAGTCAGGGAAAAATACTGCAAAATCGGTTTTCTTTGATTGTAATAAAAGGTAACATTTTTAAATTCCAGCGTGCCTTTAATCGAACTAACCGGCAGCCGAATATCACCCGTGCGAATTGCGATCGGCGTATCCAACAAATTCATCACCCGATTAGTAGAAGCCATGGCGCGCTGGTATCGATCCATAGTATCACCCAGGCGGGTCAGGGGCCACAGCAACCGCTGCGTCAAAAACACCAAAACGCTGTAAGTCCCTACAGACAATCTGCCCGCCACTACCTCCAAACCGCCCAGAAATAGCGTTGCAATAAAGCCCAGGAAAATCACCACGCGAATTAGCGGAATAAAAGCTGCCGAAATTGCGATCGCCCGTCGGTTACTTTGGCGGTAAGCTTGACTTTGGGTTTCGATGCGCTGAGTTTCATAATCTTCGGAAGTAAAACTTTTAATAGTAGTAATTCCCGTCAGATTATTCGACAATTGCCCGTTCAAAAAACTCACCTTTTCCCGCACATCAGCATACAGTGGAGCAAGGCGATTTTGAAATGCAAACGAGCCCCAAATAATAAAAGGAATTGGCAGCATTGACAGGATAGCAACAGCAGGAGATGCTGCAAAAAAAGCGGCGCTAATCACAATTACCGTCGTACTTACCTGAATCACTTCATTGGCACCACCATCCAAAAAACGTTCCAGTTGATTGATATCATCGTTGAGAATCGAAATCAAACCGCCCGTGCTGCGTTCTTCAAAATAAGCTAATTCTAATTCTTGTAAATGGCTGTAAGCTTCCAGACGCAAATCGTGTTCGATATCCTGAGCCAAATTGCGCCACAAATAATCATAGGCATATTCAAAAACCGATTCCAAAGTCCAAACAATCAAACTCAAAAAAGTAATGATTGCGAGTTGCCAAACGACATCTTTTATGCCCCACTTAGCAAGGATAGAATCTTGTTGTTTCACCACCACATCAACGGCAATACCGATTAATGCTGGTGGCGCTAAATCAAAGAATTTATTCAGCAGCGAACAAATACTTGCCAGCCAAGTTTTCAGGCGGTAGCGGCGCCCGTATTTCAGCAGCCGCTTGAGGGGATGGACAGGTTTAGAGGGATTTGGTGACAATTGAGGATGGGGATAATTGGACAAGTTTTAGATTGTGCAGTTATTTTTATGGTTTTAGGAACGGGCTAGAAGCCCATTCCACAATCTTTGGAATTGTCTTTGGGAACGGGCTAGAAGCCCATTCCACAATCTTTGATTTTTTCTGCTGGAACAGGCTAGAAGCCCATTTTACAATCTTTGAAATTGTCTT
>NZ_JAEQCT010000112.1:0-48658 GCF_020738205.1 Microcoleus sp. PH2017_24_DOB_U_A | reverse complement strand
TTTTTTCTGCTGGAACAGGCTAGAAGCCCATTTTACAATCTTTGAAATTGTCTTTGGGAACGGGCTAGAAGCCCATTCCACAATCTTTGATTTTTTCTGAGGGAACGGGCTAGAAGCCCATTCCACAATCTTTGGAATTTTCTGGTGGAACAGGCTTCTAGCCTGTTCGTAAAACCAGTTTTTGAGAACCGACAAATCAGCCTAGGCTTTAAACGTTAATACTGGCTTCATTTTAGCGACAATCCCCACAATTTGTGCCTCCACCTGAACGTCAATCACTGGTTGAATTGGCTTGTAAGCGGCCGGTGCTTCTTCGATTCTACGTTCTTCGCGTAAGGTAATGCAATCTACGCCAGTTAATCCCAAAGCTGCTTCAGTTTTGTCAGCACCTTCGCGACTGAGATCGAAACGCGATCGCGCCCTGCCCGCACCGTGAGAAGCCGATCGCAAAAATCGATCGTTTCCCAAACCAATTAGCAAATAAGACGGCGCACCCATCGAACCAGGTACAATTACAGGCTGGCCAGAATGTGCGGGACAAGCGCCTTTGCGAGTCACCCAACCGTCACCTTCAGCTAAGGTAATATTGTGAGGCAAATCGTAAACTAAAGGAGCTTCGATATCCCCGAAAACTTGCCGCAAACGCAGTCGCAGAAGTTCTGCTAGCAGCAAACGGTTGATAAAACCGTAATTGGCGGCGGTTGCTTCCGCTTGTAGGTAGCTGCTCACAAGTTCGGGATTGGCTTCGACAGACAGCGGAAACAGCCCGGATTCAGGGTATTTTAGGGTTTTCGGCCAGGCTTCGCAAGCTCGATCGCGCCACATACCGCCGATGTATTTGCCGACATTTCGCGAACCGGAGTGAATCATAAAAGCGATTTGTCCCGATCGAACTCCCCAAGTATAGGCCGTAGCTCGATCGACCACTTCTTCAACCACTTGAATTTCTACAAAATGATTGCCGCCGCCGATGGTACCTAACCCGCCATCCCTGACAGTGCCGTCATTTGGGACTAATTCTTCGGGTGCCCATTTGACATCGCCATTCATCGAACCGCCTCCGAAAGTGCGATCGCACTCTTGCGCCAACTGCTCGAAATCCGAATTTGCTGCGCTACCAATTGCCCGATCCAGCATACCATCCAGCCATCCGGGGATGCCGTGTTGGAACATCGCGCGGGCAGTTTTTGCAGTCATGCTGACATCACGAGTACCGAAGAAATAATCGCCTTTCATCAACTCTACAAATCGATCGCGCTTTCCCAGAAATTGTTCGACAGACAAATCAGCAACGTGCAAGCGCATCCCGCAGTTAATGTCGGAACCGACAGCCGCCGGAATCACCATTTTGTCAGTTTGGACGATCGAACCAATTGCCACTCCCGCATCCCCCGGATGGAAGTCTGGAGTGGCGCAGGCGCGACAAACACAACCACCTTGAGGGTGACGGACATTCGCCAAATTTGCTAACTGTTTCAGCGCCTTTGCTTCCACCGGAAAACCTTCTGGAAGCAAAACTTCTGCTGTTGTGGAACTGGCATCTTGCCAGTTATCTCTTGTAGCAAAAACATTTTCACTGTTTTCTGTTGTGGAACTGGCATCTTGCCAGTTTTCTTTCAGAGAACTATTGAGACAAATCGAGTAGACTTGATTGTCGTAACTCACATCAAGACCTTGCCGAGACAAAGCTCGCAAAAGCCTGTTCAAGTTTTTTGGCTGCTGCATAAATAGTCTGTTGCGGGTTGCAGTGCAACCCCCACAAATTGAAGAGATGTTGTAGTTAGTAAAAGACTTTGGTTCAGCAGCCGCAATCTTTTCAGAGACAAGTTGAAGGCAACTTTTCTAATTATGTCGATCCTGGCACATTATTTTTTATCTGTCAACCGCTTTCTTAGCGATTCTCAATTTTTGTGAGGTACGCGATCGAGTAATTACCAATTACCAATTACCAATTACCAATTACCAATTACCAATTACCAATTACCCAAGCGTACCGCACTGTTATACCAGAAACGCTACAGATAATATCTAACCGTTGTCACAACCCGACTTTTTTTAGCCAGCAAAGCCGCCTTCAAAAAGAAAGCAGTTTGATTGTGTAGCAGTCCCTCCCACCAATTTTTCGTCACAAAAGCCGGAATAATTAGCGTTAAGAAAACTCCCGGGCGTTGCTCTTCAAACAAAGTCAAAAAGTGAGTTAAAGCCTCACCAACAGAACGGTAAGGCGATTCCAGAATTTCTAGGGGAATGTCAGATTGCAAATCTTGCCAAGCCGCTTGCAGTTTTGCTCTATCTGTCAAACCTATATCTACGTGAACCGCCACAACCTCATCAGCAATTAAACGAGCGTAATCCAAGGCATCAAAAGTTCCCCGGTGCAACTGGCCAACTAACACCACCGCCGGATGTGTCACCGTCTTAACTTTAGGTCTGGGAGGATAAGATATGGGTTCTATTCCCTGAATGCTCAAGCGAGCGGCTACATACCGATAGTGCCGGTGAATAGCTAAAAATAGACTAACTACAATCGGAATAGTTACTACCACAACCCAAGCTCCCAAAAGGAATTTGGTAGCGACAATTACAGCTAAAACTCCCGTGGTTGCCACTGCACCAATACCGTTCATCACAGCACTAGATTGCCAGCCTTTGCCTCGCTCCTTAAACCAATGAATCACCATTCCAGATTGGGACAGAGTAAAAGAAGTGAAAACTCCAACCGCATACAGCGGAATTACTGCGGTGGTATCGCCTCGGAAGATGATAATTAACAGAGCCGCGCAGAGGCTGAGCAAATTAATGCCATTAGAATAAACTAGGCGATCGCCCAACAGCGACAACTGCCTCGGCAAAAACCCATCCCGCGCCAAAAAATAACAAAGTCGCGGAAAATCTGCATAACTCGTATTCGCAGCCAACAGCAAAATCAACAGAGTTGCAGCCTGCAAATAGTAATAAAATATGCCGACTCCAAAAATATCTTTTCCTAACACAGAAAGGAGCGTTTCGTTTTCTTTAGGAATCACCTGATAAATATGGGCTAAGTAACTAATGCCCAAAAACATAAATCCCAGAATTACTCCCAAATAAGTTAAAGTTAGGCGTGCATTCTTCCATTCAGGAGGCTTAAAAGCCAACACTCCATCCGATATGGCTTCAACTCCAGTCAGGGCTGTACAGCCCGCCGCAAAGGCGCGCGCGATCAGAAACAATCCCAAAGGTTCCTTAGCTGGAATGTTTTCTAATGCTGGCAAAACATGACCTGTTGCCTGTTGGAATAAACCCGAACCAATCAAGATAAAAATGCCCACGATAAACCCATAGGTGGGAACCATAAATATCTTGCCAGATTCCCGCAGTCCCCTGAGATTGGCAAACATGATCAGGACAATACAAACTAAGCACAGTTCTACTGTATAGGGCAGCAAGGAGGGAACTGCTGAAGTCAAGGCTGCAATACCAGCGGAAATGCTGACTGTTACGGTGAGGATGTAGTCAATCATCAGCGAAGCTGCTGCGATTAAACCGGGATAAATACCCAAGTTTTCTCGCGCCACAATGTAAGCGCCACCGCCGTTGGGATACGCTTTAATTGTCTGTCGGTAAGACAGCGCCACGATCGCCAACAGTAAAACAATAATTCCCGAAATAGGCAGCGATAAACTTAAACTGCTGCTCCCGGCTAGTAACAGCACCAGCAGAGTTTCTTGAGTAGCGTAGGCCACAGACGAAAGTGCATCGGAAGCAAGAACAGCTAGCCCTGTAGCGTTGCTCAGCCGTTCGTGAACAGATGCGCTGGTGGGCAGAGATTCACCCAGTAAAACCCGCTTGAGCCGAGAATAAGTGTACATTGAAACTCAATATAGAGGCGTCCACAAATCATAATCGAGACGGGGACAGTTTTCAGCAATTTTGGGATCACAAGTGGTAATTATCTCTGGCTTGTTGAGTCAGCTTCAGCTTCTGTTCGAGAGCTTGCCAATCTTCGGCTTCGATATCGCCCATCAACTCGTCGAGACTGTCGCGGTAAATAGAGAGCGATCGCAATAATTGCTCTCGATTGTACTTTGCCACCATCACTCCCAGCTCGGGGTTGCCGCCCCCTACGCGGCTGGTGTCCCGAAAACCCGAACTCGCCAAATTTTGCGCTAAATTCACAATATCTCGATCGCCCTCTCGATCGCACGCAGCCACCAGCGTCGCGCTAGCCATTATCGGCAAATGAGAAATCCAAGCCACAGCTCGATCGTGTTCCTCGGGCCCGCACCGATAAACCGACGCACCCAACAACCGCGCAATTTCCTCAACCTTCTCCACTGACTGCGCCGGAGTCTGTGCAGTCGGAGTCACCACATAAGGCCGCCCCACAAACAAATCCCTCACCGCCGCCTCAATCCCACTTTCAGCAGTCCCCGCCATCGGGTGTCCCCCAACAAAATTCGGCCACAGAGCTGACACAGCATCGACTATGGGAGTTTTTACCGAACCGACATCGGTTACAATCGCATCAGGGGAAAGATGGGGAATTAATTTTTGGACGATCGGCTCGATCGCGGATAACGGCGTGCAAATAAAAACCAAATCCGCTGTTGCCATCAAAGACAGGTGTATGCTGGCATCATTGACAACACCTCTTGCGATCGCCCGATCGCAAGTCTGTTGGCGACTCGAAACCCCAACAATATTAAACCCGCGCGATCGTAAATCCAGAGCGATCGAGCCACCAATTAAACCAAGTCCTACGATACCGATATTCATCAGAAAAAATGGGTTTCAAACCCCGTCCTTCGCTTGACGGCTTGACAAGAAAATTTTAGGATTAATAGCAACTTTCGCTTTATAATACAATATGTAGCGAAAGGTCAACTATGTACCTGACTCAAAAGAACCAAATTCGCAATTTAAATAAAGCGGAGTTTTTGGCTCTGTGTGAGTTGTGCCGCCTTAGCAAAAACCTTTACAATGTGGCGTTTTAGGCAGTTGCCAAAATACAGAGGTTTGTCTAGATTTTCTCAGAATTTGACGAAAACCAACAATAATTGTGATAAACTGGGGAAACGCTTGATTAGTGCGGGTTGCTAAAGCTTACTGGGTGTGAAAACCACAAAAAAACACTTGGCTCAAACTGATCCTCAAAAAACCAAATATTTCAAGTCCTCTGCTAATCAAGGCAGTCTCTAACTGGGAAGAGTAAGCCAACCTGAGCAAAAAGGAAAACATATATAGCCTTTTTCAGAAAGATGAGGTATGCCAAGATATGCTGGAACCTTACAGTGTAAAGCTTTTTAGGTCAAGATTTGTCCGCGAATGAATGTGAGAAAGGCTATAGCACTCGCTCTAGGCAAAACATAGACCGCTAAGTTTGATTTACAGATTTCTGTAGGTTTTTAGAAGCGGCTGTTGTCACAAAGTAAACAATTTCCCATAAAGTCCTGGAAAATAGCGTCAAAATCAGGCAGTATATATCAAGAGTAAAAAATATTACCAGCGATGATCAAATATGTCACGCCGCGAAAAGCTTGCGAAATGCTGCAAGTCTCAGAGAAAACTCTTAGAAACTGGGAGCTTGCCGACAAAATATCAGCAATCAGAACCCCCTCCAACCAACGACGCTAGGACATTGACAGCGTTCTCGGAACAGGACACAACCGAGTTATCGCCATCTACGCAAGAGTCAGTAGCTACAAATAACGAGAACACCTCGAACGACAAGTCAGCTACCTCCAAAATATCTACCCGCAAGCCAAAGTCTTTAAAGACATCGGGTGTAGACTCAACTTCAAAAGAAAAGCACTGCTTGCCCTTTTGGGACAAGTCATGTCAGGAAATATCTCAACAATTGTGGTTGGACACCAAGACAGACTCGCAAGGTTTGGTAGCGACCTCATCAAATGGCTCTGCGAGCAAAACAATTGCCAACTCATGGTTCTCAGTAGAAACGAGCTGTCTTGTGAACGAGAAATGGTTGAACATATCCTTGCCATCATCCACGTCTTTAGTTGCCGAATCTACTCCCGGGGTAAATACAAATCTACTATCAAAGAAGATTCGAGTTTACCCAGAAACCAAGCTAGCAGCGAAATGGAGGACTTGGATTGCAGCAAGTAGATGGTGTTACAATCAAGCAATTGCTATCCTGAAAACAGAAAAGATTGGCAAGTACGATCTCAGAAAAAAGATTATGGACTCAGCTCCAATCTGGGTGTCCGAGCAACCTTACAACCCACGACAAATGGCAGTATTCCAAGCTTTTGAGGCACACAAAGCTGCTAAAAAGTCAAAGGGTATCGCCAAATTTAGAAGCCGATTTGACCGTTCCCAGACTATCAGGTTTCAAGTCAGTAACTGGAAGTCTGGGACTTTTTACCCGCAAGCAACCAAAGGATTATCATTTAAAGTATCCGAACCAATTGCAGATGTAATGGAACATGAGCCAACGCTGTCACTAATCAATGGGCAATGGTTTATATGCTATGCAGTTGATACCGCAAAGCCTCTGCAAAACGAAAGCAGTTTAGCTATCGCCTTAGACCCTGGCGTTAGAACGTTTTTGACTGGTTTTGACGGCAGTGATATCTTGGAGGTAGGAAAGAATGATATTGGTCGTATCTACCGACTAGCAAGACATTTAGACAAATTGATGTCAAGAATAGGGCTGCACAAAGGAGGACAATTCAAACGATTGAGGTATTGCTTGAGAAAGTCAGCGACCCAGATTCGGATTCAGATTAAAAACTTAGTCAACGAGTTACACAAGAAGGCTGCTAAATACTTGGTGACCAAGTATAAAATTATTTTCTTGCCGACTTTTGAAACGCAGCAGATGGTAAAAAAGGGGAAACGAAAATTAGCGACAAAAACAGCTAGAGCCCTGGTCACTTTGAGCCATTATAGGTTCAAACAAATGTTGAAGCATCAAGCATCCAAATCTGGTTGTATTGTAGTAGACGTGACCGAAGAATACACATCCAAGACTTGTTCAAAGTGCGGGCATATTCACACTAAATTAGGTGGGTCTAAGAAATTTAAATGTCCAGAATGCGGACACACTCTGGACAGAGATGTAAATGGCGCTTTCAATATTTTATTGAAAGCTTTGAGAGATACCTCCTTGACGGGAGAGCTTGCAGCTTTCACGCGTCTTGCCATACACAGTAAGTTTGGGCTTAGTCCTAGATTTACCGGGTTAAATGTATCTGTAAATATTGGTCGCAAAAGTAAGCAGAATGGTTTTACCGGACTGTCTAGAGGCTGTTTGACACAGCCATTAAGGGTGAAAATCTCTTAAGAATCCCCGTCCGTTTTACGGCGGGGAGTGTCAATAGCAATAAAATGGGGATATTTCGATACGGTGCCGCCCCCATGACAGTCGAGGAACTCCTGAAAAAATATGCCGCCGGAGAAAGAAACTTTGCCGGAATCAACCTGACTGAGGCCAACCTCAGCGGCGTCAACTTGAGCGGAGCCAACCTCACAGGTGCGAATCTGAGTGTAGCAAACCTAAGCGGAGCTAACCTCAGCAAAACCAACCTCACCGGTGCCAAACTCAACATCGCCAGACTCAGCGGCGCCCATCTCGGCGGCGCCAACCTCACCGACGCCGACCTCAACGTCGCCTACCTAGTGCGAGTTGACCTCAAAAAAGCCATACTCACAGGAGCTAAACTGATCAGAGCCGAGCTAATTCGAGCCGAACTCAGCGGAGCCAACCTCAGCGGAGCCAACCTCAGCGGCGCCACACTCACCGAAGCCACGCTCCGAGGAGCCAACCTCACTCAAGCCAACCTTCGAGGCGCTCACCTCAGTGGTGCGTCCTTGACAGAAGCCAACCTCGAACAAGCCAACCTCCAAGGCGCCGATCTCAGCCGAGCCGACCTCAGCGGTGCAGACTTGCGAGGTACCGAACTCCGACAAGCCAACCTCACTCAAGCCATACTCAGCGGAGCCGACCTCAGTGGCGTCAATTTGCGCTGGGCCATCCTCAGCGGCTGCAACCTGCGCTGGGCCGACCTCAGCGAAGCCAAATTGAGCGGCGCCGACCTCAGCCGAGCCGACCTCTGCCACGCCAACTTACTCAATGCCAGTTTAGTTCACGCCGACCTGTCAAACGCCTATCTGATCCGCGCCGACTGGGTGGGAGCCGACTTAACCGGAGCCACCCTAACCGGAGCCAAACTCCACGCAGTTTCGCGGCTCGGCATCAAAACCGAAGGCATGACCTGCAAGTGGGTTGACCTGAGTCCCAACGGCGACCACAGTCAAATTTACTGGTTGAACTCCGGAGGAACCCACGATTTTTTTCACGAAAGCTTGCCCACAGTTAGGATTGTAATTGACTCGCCCTTAGACCAAGGCGCTCATTTTGCCCTAGCTGCAACTTATTACCAAATTGCCCAACAATACCCGAGTTTAAGTCAGCCGCCCACGATCGAAGTCAGTTCCAGGCGCACCGTACTCGCCTTTAAAATGGACAGCGACGATAAATTATTTGCCACCGCTTACGTTGCCATTATTCCTTTTAACGACGGCGCTACAACTCAGAAAAACCTGATAGCTTTGATGAAAATGATTCAATCCCACGATGCAGGCAAACTTAGCGTCAAAGAATCCAAACACGTCCAGTTATGCAGCAAAGCTCTCAACCAAGCTATCAGCAAAGTAGACCAAATCAAAATTTCCAGTTCTTTTCCCAAAATCGGTGAAAGCATCAATTTTTTTCAAATTCCTACACAGATGCTCTTAATCAACTCCCGCGACCAAAGACTCAGCGTATATCACCACCCAGCCTTCGGCAAGCGCCTGATTAAAAAATACGATCCCAGCAACTCCAGCGCAGGCAAGTTAACTGAAAGCACAAAATTGGGTCAAGCTAATATCGCCAGCATTTTGGATTTTATAAAAGGCTTCCACAATATAGATGTCTAGGCATATTGCATGAAGTTACAAAAAATGCTTATTCTATTTTAAAGGTTGGCATAACAAAGCTTTGTTCTACCTAACACATCAGGGAAAGTCAAAAGCATGGACGCGGAAGAACTCATCGCCAAATATGCAGCAGGAGAAAGAGACTTTACTGCCATCCTGCTTTGCGAAGCCAATCTCAGCAGGATCGATCTGAGTGGGGCTAATTTCAGCGAGGCAATCTTGAGCCTCACCAACCTGAGTGGCACCAATCTGTCAAAGGCCAACATGAGAAAAGCTAAACTCAATGTTGCTAGACTCAGCGCTGCCAACCTCAACAAAGCCAACCTCAGTGGCGCTATCCTCAACGTGGCTAACTTGATTCGGGCCGACCTCAGCGAAGCCCAACTCGTCGAAGCTACATTGATCAGAGCCGAGCTGATCCGAGCTGACCTCAGCGGTGCCAACTTGAGCGGTGCCAACTTGAGCGAAGCAGATTTGAGAGAAGCCACCCTGAGAGAAGCCAATCTAGAGCAAGCCGACCTCAGCGGGGCTCACCTGAGAGGCGCTTGTCTGACAGCGGCGAACTTGGAACGGGTTAACTTGCACAGAGCCGACCTCAGCAGGGCAGACTTGCGAGGAGTGAACCTATGCAATGCCGAACTCAGACAAGCTAATCTGTCTCAAGCCAACCTCAGCGGCGCTGACTTGCGAGGCGCTAATCTCCGGTGGGCCGACCTCAGCGGGGCCAACTTGACTGGTGCTGACCTCGATGAAGCGAGATTGAGCGGGGCTAACTTGTACGGGGCAAATTTGAGCAACGTCAACCTGTTGAACGCTACTCTGGTACACGCGGATTTGACTCAAGCGAATTTGACTCACGCAGATTGGGTGGGCGCAGATTTGACGGGGGCGGCCCTGACTGGGGCGAAAATTTACGCGGTGTCGAGGTTTAATCTGAAAGCCGATGATATAACCTGCGATTGGGTGGATCTGAGCCCAAACGGCGATCGCAGTCACATTCAGCGCTTTACCCCAGAAGAATCTCAACGGTTTTTTAATGCTACACCGCCGACAGTGCAAATTATTGTCGATCGACCGCTCGACCCCGACGCTAACTTTGTCCTCGCGGCTACCTACCGCCAAATTGCCAGTCAATACTCGGGTTTGAGCAATCCTCCCAGCATAGAAGTTAATTCGCGGCGCACAATCATATCATTTAGAATAGAGCAGGACGATCAACTATTTCCCACAGCTTTTGTTGCCATTATTCCCTTTAGCGACGCGGCATTTACTCAAAAAAATCTCATTACTCTGATCAAGATGATTCAACCCCAAAACGGCAATAATCTAGGCGTCAGAGTTTCAAATTTGGTAGTGCAATTGAACGTCGCCATGACCAAAACAATTAGAAAAATAGGGGAAATGAAAATGCAGCCGATTCGCCTCGATCGCGAACCGATGTCGAGTTTTTTTCAATCGCCTACCCAAACCATACTGGCAAACTCCAGCGCCGAAACTTTGATGGTTCACTATCACCCAGACTTTGGCAGAAACTTGACCAATTTGCCGGGAGTCAACAAAACCTCGATCGGGCCGGCAATTAAAGCCCAAAGATTTACAACCCCGCCCCTAAATACGGTGATTGAATTTGTCAAAAGCTTTTATCAGCTTGGTGAGTAAATAATATAAATTTATTTATTTTTATATTAATGCCACATAAAAGTTAGTCCATCGCCCTTTCAGCTAGGTAAAAACAATGGAAGCAGAAGAACTTCTCAAGCGATTTGAACTCGTCAAAAGATACACAGAAGGCGACAGAGATTTCACAGGAATCAACCTGAATGAAGCTAATCTCAGTCGCATCAACCTCAGCCAATCAATTTTAAGGCAGGCTAGCTTATTTGTCACCAACATCAGCGGCGCTAACTTGAGCGAAGCTGACTTGAGTGAAGCTAACCTGAATGTGGCTAGACTCAGCAGCACCAATCTCTCGCGGGCAATCTTAAACGGAGCTAGTCTCAACGTAGCAAACTTAGTCAGAGCGGATTTAACGGGAGCTCAATTAATCGGAGCATCTCTGATTAGAGGAGAATTAGTCCGCTGCGAACTTAGCAAGACTAACTTCAGTAACGCTAACATGACTGAAGCAGACTTAAGAGAGGTAAAACTGACACAAGCTAATCTGTCTGGTGCGAATCTTTCCGGTGCAAATCTTAGAGGTTCTTCAGCAAAAGAAGCTAGCTTTAAAGACGCTAATTTGCACGGCGCCGATTTGATGAAGGCAGAACTTAACGGCGTCAATTTGAGCAATGCCGATCTGAGACAAGCTTCTTTGCAGGAGGTGAATCTCAGCGGTGCTGATTTGAGCGGAGCTAATCTCAAATGGGCGGATTTAAGCGGAGCTAACCTCACTGGCGCCGATCTGAGTGATACTAAATTGAGTGGAGCTAACCTCAGCGGAGCAGATTTAAGAAATGCTAATTTAGCCAATGCTAGTTTGGTTCACGCTGATTTGACAGAAACCAATTTGATTAACGCAGATTGGGTGGGCGCAGATTTGACCGGGGCAACTTTAACTGGGGCAAAAATGTATTTGGTACCCAGATTTGGTATCATCGCAGATGATATTAATTGCCAGTGGGTTGACATCAGCCCCGCAGGCGATCGCAGTTTGGTGCAACAATTTAATTCGTCGTCTGAAGCGAGAAAGTTTTTAAATCATACGCCGGGGTTAGTGCGAATTGTGGTTGACGCACTTTTAGACCACTCAGCCAACAGCACTTTAGCAACAGCCTATAGCGAAATAGCTAAGCATTACGGAGCCATGAGCCGTCCTCCCAATATAGAAGTGGGCTATCGCCGGACAACTCTGACTTTTAGATTTGATAGCGACGAGCATTTATTGCCAGCAGCTTTTTTAGCGATTGTTCCTTTTAAGGATGCCTTGGAAACTCAGAAAAATGTGGTGGCGGTTGGCAAAACTATCGCAAATCAAAATTTAGAAAAAAAACGGATAATACAGTTATCTAAAGCATTGAATGCAGCAATGGCTAATTTAACTGATGTGAAAAAAATGCTGGAAACAACAATAAATGTCTCTCAGGAAACAAACTTTTTTCAGTCACCTACCCAAACTATTTTAATTAGTTCGGGGCAGGAGAGTTTTACCGTGCAGTCTCATCAGGATTTTGGTCGGCGAAGTGGAAATAATCAGGAGAGTAAATTTAGTTTGGCTGTGGGTCAAAAAGTAGTTGATTTTCTGGCAAGTTTTGATTATCTTGATTGAGAAATATCAACAGTGAAATCGATTGATTGAGGTAGAAGTCCATAATTCGCTGCTCCGCTTTTTGCGATCGCACTCCGAGCCGCGCTGGCCCCACCATTTAACGATGGCGCGGTTGGTGGCGCGGGCTTTGCGCTTGGGGCGCAGCGCTCTGATCCAAACTGGGCTGCCGGCGTCCGCTTACCGACAGCGGTATCGAGTCAGCTATTTGATGCCGATTTTGATGTGGCCGGATCCGGTGATTTTAGTGGCGCCGACACCGCTGCTGGAACATTTGCAGGAGGTGGAAATTCCGCGATTGCAAGAGTGGCTGCAAACTGATCGGCCGTTAGCGAAGCCCTCGAAGAGGATCGAGATTTATGACCATAATGCCGCGGGACGAGGGTTGATGCTAGCCGATCCGCAGTCTTGGCTGGCGGCGCGCTTGGCAGGAAATTCGCAACTTCACAACAATATTCCGACAATTATCGACGGTGTGGATGATTTGGAAGTTTGGACGCGACAGCAATTGACGGTGGGTTTGGAACCCGCTGACTGGAATGATTTAATGGAATCTGGCCCAATGCTGGCGGATGCAATTCGAGAAGCGCGGGTGTTGCTAACGCGGGCTGTGTTTCAGCATCCAGCTAAGCCTGATGAGTGCTATTTGCTGGAAACGGCAGAGCAAAATATTTTGCAAGGGCTGTTTGAAACGATCGAGCAAAACCCTGGGATTCCGCCTGCTTGGAGCAATTTTTGGCAGCGGTGGAACACAAACGGGAAACTGCGGTGGGCACAAATTCATCGCTCTGCTGGGTCATTTTCGCTGTTCTGTGCGCCGGTGCAGGTGGCCGAGGTTTTGAGC
Organism: Microcoleus sp. PH2017_24_DOB_U_A; assembly: GCF_020738205.1. Taxonomy (NCBI): domain Bacteria; kingdom Bacillati; phylum Cyanobacteriota; class Cyanophyceae; order Oscillatoriales; family Microcoleaceae; genus Microcoleus; species Microcoleus sp. PH2017_24_DOB_U_A. Next base: position 35,627 of record NZ_JAEQCT010000112.1, on the reverse strand, counting down.
AAAATTTGGTCTGCCGTGCCTGTGGTGTTGATTGGGGGGGCGGTGGATGTGGAACAGAAGGCTCCGATCTTCCGGCAAATGATGGGATTGCCTGAGTTGACGAGTGTGAAGTTTTCGCCCGATCGACAAAATGAGTTAATTCAACTGTACATTCCCAACTGGCTGCCGCTGCCGAATACGCCGGAATTTCAGGGTGTTTTAATGGAAGAAATTCGGACTTTGCTGTTGATGAGTGCGTCGGTGGCGGGTTTAACTGTGCTGATTGTGGGCGATGTACCGCTGAAGGCTCGGATGGCGGCGATTTTGGCTTCTGAGTTCGGTTCTCGGGTGCAGGTGGAAAAAACCGAGGTGGGCGACAATGCGATTTTGGTGACTGGATGGGAGTTTTGGCGGGAACATCAGGGTGAGTTGAGTGCGCCTCACTTGCTGGCGATCGCAACTTTGCCGCTACCTTCTTTGGAGAATCCTTTGGTGACGGCGCGTGTGGCTTTTTATAAGGAGCAGCGGAGGGATTGGTTTCGGTTGTATTTGTTACCGGCGGCGTTGAATGAGTTGCAAAGGGCGATCGCGCCGGTGCGAGAACGTCAGGGGGTTGTGGCGATTTTTGACAGTAGGGTGATTCACCGCAGTTACGGACAGCAAATTTTAGCGGCGCTGAGTCCGTTTGCAAGGATTGATTATTTGGATACGACTTGGTTGACTCAGGCTTGAGATGACCTGTTGGCGTATAATTTGGTTGTTATCGAATTGAAATCTAATTTAGTAGACAAAGATTATGGGCGAATCTAAGCGTCGTAAAGAGTCGATCGGCGATGGATACGGTAAAGAAGAGCGTATCTATCCCTGGCTACCAATTACGAAAACTCAAAGCGAAGATTTTCTGAAGTGGACATCTCGCGGAAGCTGGGCGGGGATTAGTCTGTTGGTGGGTTGGTGGATTGTGGTGCGGTTTGTTGGGCCTGCGGCGGGTTGGTGGGTGGTTGATTGATGGTGAGGTGCGATCGACAATTGGGCGATCGCACATTGTGTCGAGTTTTCACTCCGAAACCAGCGGCTGATTTTTTAGGGAAATTTTAGTTGCCAATGGGGAGTCAGTATGTTATGATACTTATCTGCGGGCAATTAGCACAGTGGTAGCGCACTTCCTTCACACGGAAGGGGTCACAGGTTCAAATCCTGTATTGCCCATTCAAAATTTATGGTGACTCATTAGACATCTCCAAACAATAAAATATTCTGTCGGAGTGCGAGCCAGGTTGGAGGGTGAAGCATTTGGGAATAAAATTACAGGTTTTCAACATAAATTGTCGCCCAAATGCTTCACCCCTACAGGTATCAAACGGCTTGAGATTATTTATAGAGGTAACTTTATGATCCAAATAATTCTGAACTCAGAACAAGAAAAGTTATTGCAACAACTGTTAGAAACAGGGAAATATACAACCCCAGATCGGGTAATTACTGATGCTTTAAAAGCTTTATCAGAAAAGCAATATCTTAATCAACCTCGGCAAGTAGTAAAAATTCTTTCAGGAAAACCTGCACAAGAGTTACTAGCAGAAAAAATTAAAACGAGCTTGGAACTTAAGAATAATTATCAGCCCGATCCGCACCGACAAGCTTTAGCTGAAGATTTTAGCAACTTATGTGAAGAAACTCAGGCTTTACACGCCGATAGTCCTCTAACTGATGAAGAAATTGCCGAAGAAATTGCAGCTTATCGGAGCGGAGAATGAGAGTTGTTATCGATACTAATATTTTAGTGTCTGCTGCGATCGCTGGAAGAAAACCAGCATCTATTATTACCTGGATTATCAATCAACCTGATTATGAGTGGGTAGTTTCAGAAGAAATTTTAGCAGAGTATCAGGAGGTATTAAGTAGACGAAAAATCAAATTAACAGACATTCAGAAAGAAAGATGGTTTGATTTGATTCAGGATTCAACCAAACTGATTGATGTCTCTATTGAAATTGATTTTCCTAGAGATCAAAAAGATGCTAAGTTTATTGCTTGTGCGCTCTCTGCTAATGCTGATTTTTTAATTACAGGCGATCGCGATTTTACAGAAGTTCAGAGTTTAGAGAATACATTAATTATTTCTGTTTCTCTGTTTGCAGAATTGATAATTAATTAGAGAATTTTCAACAAAGCCAAAAATGCCGTAGCACGGGCGAGGGCGTCCTGCGATCGCCCAAACCCCCCTTTTCTTTATACTACACATATGCTACAATAACATTGTAGCTCGTGTCTCCGCAGGAGGTTTCCTCGTGACAAACCCCAATCTTCCTCAAAATTTCAACTTAATCGTGCCCGCAGGAACCCAAATTGTCACCAAGATTGAGGTCAAAAACCCCGGTGGCGACCAATCTTGGAAACAAGGCGCAGTAGGTGTGATTGTCAAATCGCCTACGGACAATTCCCACGCATATTTAGTCAAATTGCCAGACGGAACACAAATTAGTCTGCGGCGACACGAATTCAGCATTCGCAAGCAGTTTCAAAGCGAAGGATTGGAGTCAGGAGGAGATTTTCTCGCCGAATACAACCTCTACGATTCTGTAATTTACCGCTGCATAGTTGGTTCGAGAGCTTACGGTTTGGATAACGAACAATCTGATACAGACAGGCGCGGAATTTACCAGCCGTCGGCAATTCTTCATTGGTCGCTTTATGGCATTCCAGAACAATTGGAAAATAAGGAAGATCAAGAATGCTATTGGGAACTGCAAAAGTTTTTGGTTTTGGCGCTCAAAGCTAATCCCAATGTACTCGAATGTTTGTACACTCCTTTGGTAGAAACTGTTTCTCCTGTAGCAGCCGAATTGCTGGAAATTCGCGAAATCTTTCTGTCGCAACTGGTTTATCAAACTTACAATAGTTACGTTTTGTCGCAATTTAAAAAAATGGAGCAAGACCTCCGCAATACTGGGGAAATTCGCTGGAAGCACGCGATGCACTTGATTCGGTTGCTGCTGTCAGGAATTACGGTACTTAAGGAGGGGTTTGTGCCGGTGCGGGTTCAGGATTTTCGATCGCAATTGCTATCAATCCGCAATCAGGAAATCTCCTGGGATGAGGTGAATCGCTGGCGGTTGAGCTTGCACGTAGAGTTCGATCGCGCTTTTGCAGAAACTAAGTTACCGGAACGTCCTAATTACGAGCAGGCTAATCTGTTTTTGATTAAATCGCGTCAAAGTGCGATCGGGAGTTGATTTATAATTCGGCGATTGAAATCGCTTCTACACAAACAAAGTCCGCCTCCGCGGACTGAAAGAATTGATGATTTTTATGTGTGAATTTTGAAAAATTATGGTAGAATACATCTCCGAATTAGTCAAGATTATCTCCGATCGACCTTACCCGCTGCTGTTTGCGACTGTCAGCGGATCGCACTTATACGGTTTTCCTTCCGCAGATTCCGACTTCGACTTGCGGGGAGTTCATATCTTACCGCTACCAAAAGTAATCGGACTGATTTCTGGAGACGAAACAATCGAAGTTTCGGAAGTTCGGGAGAAGATGGAACTCGATTTAGTCACTCACGATATCAAGAAGTTTCTGGAGTTGCTGTTGAAGCGCAACGGCTATGTGTTGGAGCAACTGTATTCGCCGCTTATAGTTTACAGTAGCGAGGAACATGAGGAGTTAAAGGCTCTCGCCTCGAACTGCATTACCAAGCACCACAGCCACCACTATCTCGGTTTTGCTCAAACTCAATGGCGATTGTTTGAGAAAGAAAGCCCGCGTCGGGTTAAGCCGCTGCTGTACGTTTACCGGGTGTTGCTGGCGGGGATTCATTTGATGCAAACGGGGCAAGTTGAGGCGAATTTGGTTAAACTTAATGAGAAGTTCCAGTTACCGTATATTCCCGATTTGATTGCTCGCAAGCTGGCTGGGGCGGAAAAGTCGGTGCTGGAGGATACAGATATTGCATTTTATCACCAGGAGCGCGATCGGCTAATCAATGTATTAGAAGATGCAAGTTTTAACAGTCATTTACCGTCAAATCCTAATGCAAAGGTTGCTCTCCATGATTTTCTGGTAAAGGTGAGAATGGCATCTTTGAATTAAGCTGTTTCATATCTCATTGTCAGAATTAAGACGGGCGGGACGCGTATCCCACTCATGGTTGGGGAAGGTTTAATTAGTTGGTGGGGGACGGGCGGGACGCCCATTCCACTCATGGTTGGGGAAGGTTTAATGATTCGGTGGCGAGAGACTGTAATTGAGTGCAATCGAATCGGCGCGAAGCATGGCGTCAGCCCGATCGCAAATTCATAAAATGAGATACAGTAAAAGTATTGTCCAACCCTTGCACCATCAGAGGTCACAATGCAAATCACCTTGAGTCCAGATCAAACCCAAGTCCTTGAAGCTTTAGTAAAGCACGGTCAATATTCCTCTCTTGAAGAAGCAATTAACACAGCTTTGCTGTTATTAATTGACGACATTACTTTATCCGATAGCAGCAACAACCCAAACTATTTAGCTTGGGTTGAAGAAACTCGGAAGAAAATCGATATAGCACGAGAACAGGCGCAACGCGGTGAGTTGCTCAATGCAGATGATGTATTAGCTCAACTTAGAGATAAGGTGAAAAAAGCTAGAGAAGTAATAGTATGAATCGCTTGCTAATTACAATAGAGGCGATCGCTTTCAACTGCTCATCTACCTGAGAAAAGCGATATCTAACTGCCTCCGTTGCCGCGACTACGCAACTGATCTAATAGATACTGCCAGATTTGCTCAATTCTTTCTTCAATTTGTTCTATCCGGCGTTCCACAGCCATAAAGTTAGCTTTGAATTCAGCAACGTCGATGGCAAAAATTTCTGATATTTTGGTAACAGCAGAAGTTAGGGCGTCGGTTCTTTCTGTTAACAAGTTAATTTTTCCTGTTAACAGGCTGATTTGCTGCTGGGATTCCTGCTGTTGTACGGCTATCTGATTAATGCGATCGGTTAACTGCTGTTGCGATTCCGCTAACTGCTGTTGCGACTCCGCTAACTGCTGTTGCGATGCGCCAAACTGGTTAATGCGATCGGCAAACTGTTGTTGCGATCGCGCGGTTTGTTCAAGAATAGCCTCAATTCGGTCTAGGCGATCGGTCATTTGCTTATTTCCTCAGTTTTTGCTGCTTTACTCCGCTTGGGCTTTGACTTTGGCGAGGTTTCGTTTTTAGATGGGCTCTTATTGCTGATTTCTGGGGTGTTTTCTGCAAGCCAGTTTTCTACGAGTTCCAATAAAACCTGGTTCATAGAAGCATTTTGGTAAGCACAAACCCATCGAAAGCGCGATCGCAAATCGTCATCGCAGTAAAAGCAGAGCTTGACTGGCTTATCTTTATCGGTATCGTTCATAACCTGTACTGGTGTCACTGTTTCTAGTTAGTGACTTAGTGTCAATAGCGCTATAGCGTCAATATGCCAGATTCTTTAGTCCGCGGAGGCGGACATCGTTTGTATAGCAGCGGTTTCAACCGCCGAGTTTTTTCTTATTTCTCATACCTGCGCGGTGTGTAAACCCAAATATCTCCAAATTTCCGAGGAATAATCCGAGTTTGACTCGAACCGACAATTACTAAAGTTCTCATATCCGCATCTTCCGGCTGGAATTCGCCAAGAGTACAAACGCGCACGGATTGGCCCGATCGCCCGAGGTTTCGCCCCAATACAACTGGGGTTTTAGGATCGCGAGTTTCCAACAAAATCTCGATCGCCCTTTTTAATTGCCAAACCCGCTGTTTCGAGATTGGATTGTAGAATGCCATAACTAAATCCGCAGCAGCAGCCGCCGAAATCCGCTGTTCTATGACCTCCCAAGGCTTGAGAATATCCGAAAGCGAAATCACACAAAAATCGTGCCCGAGAGGTGCTCCGATCGCAGCAGCGGCCGCCTGCATGGCAGAAATCCCCGGTGCTACCCGAATGTCGATGCCTTCCCATTCGGGTTTAGCGTCAAAGTCGATCGCCTCAAACACCGCCGCAGCCATCGCAAAAATCCCCGGATCTCCCGACGAAACCACGGCGACGGATTTACCGGATGCTGCTAAATCTAAAGCAAAACGCGCGCGATCGATCTCTTCCCGGTTGTCGGAATCGTGCCTGTTTTGTCCTTCCCGCAGAGTTCCGGCTAAGTCGAGATAGAACTTGTAACCCACCCAATCCGTGGCTTCCCGCAGAATTTCCTTAACTTCCGGGGACATCCAAGGTGCGCCTCCGGGGCCCGTACCGACGATCGCCAGTTTGCCGCGACTAACGCCGATCGCACTTGGATCGATCGGTTCGGTAGCAAGTGCGATCGCGCAACTAAAGGCGTTTGTGCGATCGTATGCGATTAACTGACTGTTTGCACCCGCTGCTGTCAGGCTAATTTGGGCGGCGGTGACATCAAAACTGGAATTATATTGTATTAATTTAACTGTGTCGAATTCCACAAGTTCGGGAAGATTCAAAAAACGGACTGGCACTTTAAAAAATTGGCTAATTGCTTCTAAAGTCGGATTTCCCATATCATGTTTTAAGGCAAAAAATCCGGCAACCGAGGCTGCTGCTAAATCTGCGTTTTCTAAGATTTGCTGCACGTAGGAAATTGCTATTTCCGGCTCAACATAGGATAGATTTGTAAGTGCAAATGCTGCAATTTGCGGGTGGTAAACTAAACAGTCGGGCGTCGGTACAATGGCTTTTTCGGTGACGCGGATGGTTAATTTGGCTTCGGGGGCGATCCTCTCCGTTGGCGTAGCCCCCGTAGGGGCGGGCTGCGCTAACGGCAAATTGCTCTCGGAAAGCCAGTTAGCAGCCCCTTCTAGCTGTACTTTCGCCCCAGCGAGCAAATTTGAAATAAAAGTCTTCGCGTCCTCTGGATTCGCCAAATAATAGCCTTGGGGAGGACTCAGCAGCGCCGTGCGAAACCGGATATCTCCCGTCGTCGTGATGGCGGGTTGTACGCCGAGGGCTGCGGCAATTTCTCTGGCCAAGTCGTTGACTCCGTGCAAACCTCCTAGCAGCGGTACAACGGCGCTTCCGTCTTCGGCGACGGCTAAGACTGGGGGTTCGGCGCGTTTGTCTGACAGCAGCGGGGCGAGGGTGCGGATGATGATTCCGGCGGCGCAGATGGCGATGATTGGGGTTTCTGTGGCGAATAGTTCTCGCAAGGTTTCGCCGAAGTTGCTAAAGTTGATATCTGTGTCGGATGTGCGATCGACTAAACCGTAAATCTGGGAACCTGGGAAGACTTTGGAGATTGTTTTGGCGATCGCTAGGCTGTTTTGACCTAGGATAATTATTGCGGGCGGAAGTCGATTCACGGTTTTATATATGGCTGTGTTTGGATTGGTTTGATTATTTTAATCTGTTGTTACTGAAATAAAACATATTTGACGAACCGCGAAGGCGCGTTAGGCGAAGCCGCGCGTAAGCGCTAGGGCGCGAAGGATGAGTAAGAAAAGAAGAAAGATATAGAAGAAGTTTATTTTTTTTTCTTCTCTATCAGTGGCACCGAATAGCAAGGGTTTGAAGCCCCAGCATGAAGGCAGATTGTGATAAGAACGGAGTTTAAATCTCCGCTTTTATCACTTCGCTGTCAACTGTCAACTGTCAACTGTCAACTGTTTAAAGGCATCTTGCCTGTGAATTTCTGAGATTAGTTGATTTTACCAACTTTGCCTTTAATATCCAGTTTATTGTTCTGTAAATTATTTAATTTGCGATCGTAAGTTGCGACAGTTATGGGAGTTGTATAGCGGATCTAGCGAAAGATTAGCGAACGTTGTTGGTAAGAGGACTCTATACGTTTAAGCGGTTATATAAGCTGTCAGTCATACCTCATCTTTTTGAGAAAGGCTATAGGAATGAACTGATGAGAAGATTGAAGGGGTGGTTGTGTAGTTTCTTGATTGATGTTTCTCAGGTGCGATCGCCCAATTGGCACTACAAACCTGATAAACTGGGGCCTGTATAGTAAATAGGACTTACACCTAACCCTCATCAACCGGGTTTCTTAGCCGAAGTTCGAGTATAAATAACCAACCGAGTCTCAATTAGTTGCGTTTTAGAATGAGAAAATTTTTAGCATTAGTTGTGTTTGGGATGATACTTGCCCTCTCTTCTGTAGCTGTGGCCGCTCAACCTTTGTCCGTCGCTTATCCTCCCGCCAACCACAAAACGATCGCCGATCGCATTTTTCTGATCGGTACAGCCCCGCCAACCGGACAAGTATCGGTAAATGGCCAGCAAATTGCGCGCACCGCCGCCGGCCATTTCGCCCCGACTTTTCCCCTGCAAATCGGCGAAAATGTCTTTAGCTTGCGTTACCAAAATCAGCAAGTTCTTCTTAAGGTGACGCGCGAGTCTAATCAGCCACAAGTCCCCGCAGGCTTGGCTTTTGCAAAAGATTCCCTGACGCCGAAAGTCGATGTAGCCAGTTTACCGGGGGAATATATCTGCTTCGGCGCGATCGCTCCGGCGAATGCGCGAGTTGCGGTAAAATTGGCTGGCGTTGATATTCCTCTCAAAGCGCGATCGCAAGTCGAACTCCCCGACAACAAATCTGTCTTGTTAGGCGAAAACTCCCCCATCAAAAAAGGCAGTAGCGAACAGTATCAAGGCTGCGCTATTACCCCGGAAAACTCCGGCGAATCTAAGGCAGAAAAAATAGATTTAGGAGTGCCAATATTTTATCTAACAATGAACGAGCAAATTATCACTCAACCAGGTACTGGCAAAATTTCTATCCTCTCTCCAGCCGAGTTAGAAGTAGCAGAAGTCACAGCAGATCCGGGTGTTGCTAGAACCGGGGCGAGTACGGATTTCTCTCGGATGACACCGCTGCCGAAGGGAACTCGCGCCACAGTTATCGGGCGCGAGGGAGAATGGATTCGGCTCGATTACGGCGCTTGGATTAAAGCATCTGAGGTGCGAATTGTCAAGGATGCGGTGCCTGCGCGATCGATTATTCGCAGTGCCAGATCCCGTCAAGTTTCCGGCTGGACAGAAGTTTTATTCCCCTTAGAAATACCAGTCCCAGTCACGGTGCAAGAAGGTGAACGCACTTTTACTTTAACACTGTACAATACCACCGCTCAAACTGACATTATTCGTCTCGACGACGATCCAGTAATTTCGCGTTTGGCATGGCAACAAATCTCGCCACAACAAGTACAATATACTTTTAATCTCAAATCTGCCCAGCAGTGGGGATATAAATTGAGATACGAAGGCACAACTTTAGTGCTGTCTTTAAAACACCCGCCGACAAATACCAGCGCGGTGCCGATTTCATCAGAAAAACCGCTGTCAGGAATTAAGATTCTGATCGATCCGGGACACGGCGGCCCGCAGGATTCCGGGGGGGTTGGCCCCACGGGCTACCGCGAGAAAACAGTAGCTTTAATTGTGTCGAAATTGGTGCGGGAGGAATTGGTAAATCGGGGCGCAAATGTGGTAATGACGCGGGTGGAAGATGTCGATTTGGATTTGCCGCCGAGGGTGGAAATGATTCAAAAAGAAGAACCTGCGATCGCAATTTCGATACACTACAATGCTTTGCCAGATAACGGCGACGCGATAAATACCAAAGGTGTCGGGGCTTTCTGGTTTCACCCGCAAGCGCACAGTTTGGGAATGTTTTTGCACAATTATTTAGTTGCAAAACTGAACCGTCCGAGCTATGGTATATTCTGGAACAATCTAGCGATGACTCGTCCTGCCGTTGCTCCATCTGTTTTAATGGAATTGGGATTTATGATCAATCCCGAAGAGTTTGAATGGATTGTGAATCCGACAGAACAGCAGAAGTTAGCTTCTGCCATTGCCCAAGGCATTACCGAATGGTTTGCTTCGGTAAAATAACATTTCGCAGTAAGGACTTCAGTCCTTCCAACCCAAGGAGATTAAATAAATGTTGAGTTTGAGTCAATCAAAAGCCTTTTTCATTGCAGCCGCCTTTGCAAGTTTTAGTTTTTCACTTTACAGCTTTCCAGTTTTCGGGAAAGAGCAAAGTCTGGCACCGGAAAAAGTAGAAGCTTTAAAAAAGCAAACTCAATGCTCGTTTATTACAGGTGAAGGCGGCCCGGTTAACATTCGCAAAGGCCCCGGCAATAAGTACCCAGTTGTAGCTAAACTCAAAAGAGGAGACGGAGTTCGGGCTGTTAGCAGACAAGGTAGTTGGGTGAAAATTGCGGCCCGAACTTCTGGGAATGCTCCTAATGAAACTTTTACAATCCTTGACGGTTGGGTGAACAATAAATTTATCAATGGTTGTTCCGAAGACCAATTTGATAGATGGCGGAAATTCGATGATTGTTGTGGGATGGGCGTCCCGCCCGTCCTTTCTGCACGGGCGGGACGCCCATCCCACAAATTTGCTTAAGTTATTTAATTTCTATTCCTAAGGTATGTAGTTGCGCTCTTTGCGCTCTAGGTCAAAGAGCGCTGAAGCGCAACTACGTACCCTTATCAATCTGAAGACCAATTTGATACATGGCGGAAATAGATTCAGTCTTCGATAAAAGTTTCACAATACTTCTGAGGTATGTAGTTGCGCTTCAGCGCTCTAGGTCAAAGAGCGCTCAAGCGCAACTACGTACCCTTATTTAATAAGCCTCGTACAAATATTTTTATGATACAATAAAGAGGTTTGCTAAGAGTTGATTGAATCCTAACTCCAACTTATTTTCACTCTTGTCTTTCTATAAAGTGTCATACTCTAAAAACTCAATTGGTAATTAATAATGCACAAGATTCCTGTTACAGTGATCACTGGTTTTCTCGGTAGCGGCAAAACCACCCTAATTCGCCATTTATTGCAAAACAATCAAGGCCGCCGCATTGCTGTTTTAGTTAACGAATTTGGCGAAATCGGAATAGATGGAGAATTGCTGCGCGATTGCCAAGTTTGCGATGAAGAAGAAACTGTCACCAGCAATATTGTCGAATTAACTAATGGTTGTCTTTGCTGTACCGTGCAAGAGGAATTCTTGCCGACTATGCAGGAATTGTTGAAGCGCAAAGACCAAATTGATTGTATCTTAATCGAGACTTCGGGCCTCGCACTTCCTAAGCCTTTGATTCAAGCTTTTCGCTGGCCGGAAATTCGCACGGGCGCTACAGTTGACGGTGTGGTTGCTGTTGTTGATTGCGAGGCTGTTGCTAACGGTACTTTTGTTGGCGATATTGATGCTTTGATGGCGCAGCGAGAGGCTGATTCGAGTTTGGATCACGAAACGCCGATCGAGGAATTGTTTGAAGATCAGTTGGCCTGTGCCGATATGGTACTGTTGACGAAGGTCGATCGCGTAGATGCGGAAACTCACCAGAAAGTTCAAACCTGGTTGCAGCAAGAGTTACGCCCGAGTGTGAAAATTGTGCCTTGCAAGGCTGGCGAAATTAACCCGGATGTGCTGTTGGGATTTAATGCAGCAGTTGAGGATGATTTGGAGTCTCGCCCGAGTCACCACGACACGGAAGAGGAACACGAGCACGATGATGATATTAACTCGACTTTCTTTATTGCCGATCGCGAATTTGAACCAGAAGCTTTGGTGAAAAAGCTGCAAGCCTTGATGCAGCAGGAAGAAATTTATCGGATTAAGGGGTTTGTGGCGGTTCCCAAGAAACCGATGCGGATGGTGTTGCAAGGTGTTGGCGATCGCATAGAATGTTTTTACGATCGCCCTTGGCAACCTTCCGAACTCCGTCAAACCAAGCTGGTGCTGATTGGCAAAGAGTTGGAGCGCGATCGAATTGCAGCTATGATTGGTAATTAATTGTCTGGAGTCATCGGTCATACCTACAAAGGTTCGTAGTGAGGAATGCAAGTCCTTCTTCTATGGATGCGGACTTGCATTCCTCACTACCACCTGCACAATCCGACAGGCTCTGGCGAACAATTTATTAACATTATTTAATATTGTTGCTGATGCCAACAAGTGTAGGCTAAACTAGCGACAATGGTTATCATTCTACAAAACTAGAGGTAAAATATGGTTACTGCTGGAGCGATCGAATCAGTTCCCGTGACCGTTCTCACAGGCTATCTGGGTGCAGGTAAAACTACGCTACTCAACCACATTTTAACACAGGAACACGGCAAAAAAGTTGCAGTCATCGTCAACGAATTCGGCGAAGTAGGCATCGACAACCAACTCATCATTGATGCCGACGAAGAAATTTTTGAGATGAACAACGGCTGCATTTGCTGTACAGTCCGAGGTGATTTAATTCGGATTATCGGCAACTTGATGAAGCGGCGCGACAAATTCGACCACATAGTCATCGAAACCACAGGTTTAGCCGACCCCGCACCCGTAATTCAGACATTCTTTGTAGACGAAGATATGCGGGATCAACTGCTGCTAGATGCAGTAGTCACTGTCGTTGATGCCAAGCACGTATGGCAACATTGGGATGCCGAAGAAGTTCAAGAACAAATTGCCTTTGCTGACGTGGTTTTGCTGAACAAGACCGATTTAGTAAGTGCGGAAGAATTGGCAGAATTAGAAAAAAGAATTCGCGCCATGAATGCAATAGCAAAAATCCACCGCACTCATAACGCAGAACTAGAAATTGATGCGTTGTTGGGCGTCCAAGCATTTGATTTGAACCGGGCATTAGAAATCGAACCCGACTTTTTGGGCGTACACGTTCACGAACATGATGCAACAGTAAAATCAATGGCAATAGTAGAATCTGGTGCTGTTGATGGCGACAAATTTAGTGATTGGATTGGCGAATTATTGCGAACTCAAGGCACAGATATCTTTCGGACAAAAGGCATTTTAAATGTATCTGGACAAGAAAAGCGCTTTGTTTTTCAAGGAGTACATATGCTGTTCGATGGCAGACCGGATCGAGCTTGGAAAGATAGCGAAACTCCGAAAAATGAACTCGTATTCATTGGCAGGAACTTAAATGAAACTCAATTGCGAGAGGATTTCCGTCGGTGTCTAGTGTAAAAGAAACGGGTAAAAAAAAGAGCAGCCACGGTGAGCTAATTCTGCAATTTCACGCTCAAGAAATGCTATCTGATTACGTAACTGCTGTTACTTGGTCGCCGGATGGTAAAACTTTAGCAGTTTGTTCTGCTGCGGGCGAAGTAATGTTGGCGACAGTAGGGGCAGTTAACAAATTGTCCTTACAACCGCTGCAAAGTGCCACAGGAAAATCGGCAGATTGTTTGTCTTTTTCGGCAGACAGTCAATTCCTAGCCGCGGGCGGACAGGATGGACGGGTGCGAATTTGGCGCGTTAATTCTGGGGAATTAATTGCTGATTTGGATAACAAGCGCGTCTGGGTTGATAAGTTAGCTTGGAGTCCCCACTGCAATCATTTAGCTTTTAGTATGGGCCGCTGCGTTCAAATCTGGAATGCTGATGATAATGTTGTGGAAGTAACGCTGAATTTCGACTCGTCATCTATTCTAGATTTAGCATGGCATCCGATTGTTCAATACCTGGCAGTTAGCGGCTATCAAGGTGTTAAAGTTTGGAGTGGCGATGACTGGGACGAAGACCCAGAATTTTTATCAGTACCGTCTGCAACAGGTGCAATTGCTTGGTCGCCGCAAGGGCAATATTTAGCTTGTGGCAATATGGACAATACTCTAATTGTTAGTGAATGGGGTAATTTGGAACCGTGGGTAATGCAGGGTTTTCCGGGGAAAGTTCGCGAGTTGGCTTGGTCGGATCAAACTAATTCTTTGGGTGCACCTTTGTTGGCTGCTTCGAGTTCTCAAGGTGTTTCTGTTTGGGACAGAGATGCTGATGAAAGTGTCGGTTGGGAAGGTTGGGCCCTAGAGGTGCATGAAAATGTCGTAAGTGCGATCGCCTTTCAACCTAACACATTTTTATTAGCTTCTGCATCCGCAGACGGTCAAGTTTGTTTGTGGTATGAAGCAGCACAATTGCTGCAAGTTCTAGAAGGTGCACAGGGCGGTTTTTCGTGTCTCGCATGGCATCCTGACGGTCAATTTCTGGCGGCTGGCGGGAATGGCGGCGAATTGGTGGTTTGGTCAAAGTCTATGCGCGGCCACGGGTTCGGGCGGCGCTAAGTTGGCATAACGGGCGATCGCGCCATTGTTGCAAAAACATAAACAATTGAAAACTTGGTATTGACAAAATCCCAAATTACCATAACATTTTAGTGGCTGCACAATCCTTAAGGGCGATCGACAATTATGACTCAACAGCAATTTCTCGAACAACTCAACAGCATCCTCGACCAAAACCACCTGCTGAAACATCCGTTCTACCAAATGTGGAACGAAGGTAAACTCGACATCGCAATGCTGCAAGAGTACGCACAAGAATACTACCTGCAAGTTCACAACTTCCCCACCTACGTCAGCGCCACCCACGCCGCCTGTGACGACATCAAAATTCGTCAAATGCTCCTCGAAAACCTCATAGAAGAAGAAAGAGGCGCCGCAAATCACCCCGAATTGTGGCTGCGCTTTGCCGAAGGTTTGGGTTTAGATAGAAATGCAGTTCTCGAACGCGAACATTTAGAAAAAACCACCGAATCCGTCCGCATTCTCAAAGACTTAGCGCGCAGCGAATCTCCCGCCAAAGGTTTAGCCGCCCTCTACGCTTACGAAGCACAAATCCCCGAAGTTTCCACAACCAAAATCGCTGGTTTAAAGGAATTTTACGGCATCGATTCACAAGCTGCTTTGTCTTTCTTTAAAGTTCACGAAACAGCCGACGAGTTCCACTCGCAAGCCACCCGCGAAGCGCTGTTACAGCTTTGTGAAACTGAAGAAGCACAACAAGAAGCACTGTTAGCTGCCCAGAAAGCCACTTTTGCTCTTAATTTACTGCTTGATGGTGTTTACGAAACCTATTGTCAAGCTAAGTAAGCTTCAGTTGACAGTTGACAGTTGACAGTTGACAGTTGACAGCTTCTTTCTGGTAAAAAAGGCATATTTGTAGGGCGGGTTTAGCTAGTGATTGTGACACTCGCAAACAATCTCAGAACAAAACCCGCCCGCCCTCGCTCATTTTCCTCTCTTTCTTGTCAAAATTCCTTGACTGGGACTGAACAGCAAAGCCATTAAAAATAATCCAAAAACAACTAAGACAATTGCCGCACCAGATGGCATATTAAAATAATAGCTAAGATACATTCCAGTCACACTAGCTGTAATTCCAATAATTGCGCCCAATCCCATCATTAAATGTAACTCTTTTACCAACAAATACGCCGTAATTCCTGGCCCGATTAATAGCGAAATTACTAATAGTGCGCCTACAGTTTGCAAACTAGCCACAATCGTCAGTGTAATCGCCGAAATCATCCCCAAGTAAATCCAGTTTACAGGCAAACCAGACGCCTGTGCTCCTAGCGGGTCGAAGGTATAGAATAGCAGTTCTTTGTAAAAGATTTTAACCGCGACTAAAATAATTACAGTTATCATAAAAGTCTGCTGTACGTCAGACGGTGCAACTGACAATATATTCCCGAACAAAAACCCGTCTAAGTCTAGTTTTGTTGTTCGCAAGACGCTAATTAAGGTGACGCTAATTGCTAAAAATGTAGATAAAATTAATGCCATAACAGCATCTATTTTAATCCGGGATTGCGATTGAATCCATGCCATAATTACGGCGCTGATGATTCCTGATATAAATGCGCCGATGGAAATATTGAAACCTAAAGAAAATGCCACCGGCAGTCCTGCTAATACTGAATGGGCAATCATGTCTACCATCATTCCCATTTGTTGTACAATTAAGTATGAGCCGACAACGGCGCACACAATTCCTAGCAAAATGCCGACGGCGATCGCATTTCGCATGAACTCGAATTTGAGCGGCTCAATTAGTATGTTTAACATTTAATTACTTACCTCAATAATCTTATTGTTTTAACCGCAGATAGAGGCAGATGAACACAGATAAACGCAGATATAAGATAATCATCTGCGTTTATTTGCGTTCATCTGCGGTTAAAAATATTTTTTTTTCCAGTCACGCTGAAACTAAGCTTAAATCGTATCCATAGGCTTTTTGAATATTGGCGGCGGTGAGGACTTCCCGGCAGGAACCTGTGGCAATTAACTGCTTGTTGAGCAATAATAAATTATCGTATTGTTTTAAAGTTTCGCCTAAATCGTGGCTGATTACTAGCAATGTTTTGTTTTCAGCTTTGAGTTCGGCAAAAATATCGAAGATAATCTCTTCTGTGGCTTTGTCGATCGCACTAAAGGGCTCGTCGAAGAAGAATAAGTCGGCTTGTTGGGCGATCGATCTTGCTAAAAATATGCGCTGCTGCTGTCCCCCGGAGAGTTCGCCAATTTGTCGATCGCGCAAATCCCACATTCCCACCCGCAGCAAAGCAGCTTTGACTAATTCTTGCGACTGCTTCGAGGGAGTGCGAAACCAACCAGTCTGGACAGTCCGCGCCATCATCACCGCATTGTGCACCGTAATTGGATAATCCCAGTCAATTTGCGATCGTTGCGGCACGTAAGCCACCCGCGATAACTGTTCCTTCAACAACCGCCCCTGATATTTTACTATCCCCCGACAAGCCGGAATCAATCCCAGCATCGCCTTCACCATCGTGCTTTTCCCCGCGCCGTTGGGCCCGAAGACACCAGTTAACTGTCCCGGATCTAACTGAAAATTCACGCCGTTGAGGGCCGAAATTCCTTGATAATTCACAGCCAAGTCTTGCACTTCTAACATAATTCCAGATTTTGAGAACGATTCTTATTTCTAGCTACTACAATAGGATAACTCTAAAAGTAATAACGATTATCGTTCCAAAGGTGAAATGTTAAAAAACTTGACGGAAAAAAGCAGCAAATTGTGCGGTGTGGCGGTTTTGGCGATCGCCTGCGGACTGGTTGGGTGTACTTCTAGCCCCCAAGCAAAGAATCCCACACCCCAGAGTCCCGCCACCACTCAAACTCAAGCAACTCCCGCCACCAATTTGCCAAAAGTGGTAGCTACGACTGGTGTCATCTGCGACATTACTAAGGAAATTGCTCAAAGTTCGATCGACACCACCTGTCTAATCGAACCCGGAGAAGACCCCCACGCCTACCAAACCAAGCCAGAAGACCGCAAAGTCATTGAAACAGCAAATCTAATTTTATACGGCGGCTACAACCACGAACCCAGCATCATTAAATTAATTAAATCCAGCAGTAATTCCGCACCCAAAATCGCCGTACACGAACTCGCCGTTCCCAAACCGTTGATGGGCGAACACGAACACGGGAAAGAGAAAGAACAAGAAAAGTCCCACGCCACCGAAGAAAAAGTCCCCGATCCTCACGTTTGGCACAATCCTAAAAATGGTATCCGCATGGTAGAAACAATTCGCGATGAATTGATCAAAGTTTCCCCAAGCAATGCTCAACTATATACCACAAATGCCACAAAATTAACAGATGATTTAGCCAAAATAGATACTTGGATTAAAGCACAAATAGCGACAATTCCTGCCCAAAAACGCAAATTAGTTACAACTCACGATGCCCTGAGTTACTATGCCAATGCTTACGGATTAGAGATTGCGGGAGTTTTGCAGGGAGTGACAACAGAGGAACAGCCCACAGCCGCCAGAATTGCCGAATTATCATCAGAAATTAAGACAGCAGGAGTTCCGACAATTTTTGTAGAAACCACGACTAATCCGAAATTAATGCAGACTGTAGCGAGGGAAGCAAATGTCAAAATTTCCGACAAAGAACTTTATAGCGACGAGTTGGGCGGCCGAGGTACTGGCGCTGATACCTATGAAGGAATGCTAAAAACTAATACTTGTGCAATTACCTCCGGCCTCGGCGGCAATTGTACTCGGTTTGCAGGAGAAGTAGCACCAACTTCTAAACCATAGAAAAGTCGGCGGTTGAAACCGCGTCTAGACAAACAAAAACCGCCTCCGCGGTTTGAAGACAGTTAAAATTATATTATTTTCTTTACACCGCGGAGGCGGTCGCGCTCGCGAACTCGAAGTGCGGACTTGGTTTTTATAGGTGTGGTTTCAACCGCCGTCTTATCTGCGATGAATTTAAGGCAAATTGCCGTCATCGGTACTGGGGGGTTTTTGTCCAATTCCCAATTGCTTCTTAGACGATTTTAAGTCTTTCCAAAGCGCCTTAATATCTTTATAGGCTTTCTCGGCGCTAATTTTACCCCCTGTTTCCAGAGAGCAAATATAAGTTATTTTCTGAGCAAATTCCTGCAAGTTGGCATTAAACGCCAAGTTTTCAGGCGTGAAATCACCGTAGTAGCGACTGCGAGGATGTAAAAAATCTTCCCGCTCTTTCATTGCCCCCTCCTAATTCAACTTTTGGTTCTGTCTCTGCTATTAATAGTAGTCTTTGCACTTAGTATTGCGACGCTAACTTACTTTGATTGCATTCCCCAGGTAACAATTGTGATTTTTCCCTGTGTACTTAGTCGATTAAACTACTTTTAACCTTTGATTACCCGTATTTTAACCTCAATTTAACCTAAAAACACAAAAATTGGGAAATGCGCTGTTCGCATCTCCCCTTAGATATATTTTTACAGAGGTTCCTTAACCTTTTTGGAATCGGAATATTTATTTGCTGCACTCGCAGCCGATGTGGCCGCAGCCGCTACCGTTGGGGTGTCCGTCAGCGCAAGCAGTCGAACAGTAGGATTTGCCGCTTTTTTCGATCGCTTCAGTGAGGCTGACAACGCACAAACAAGAAGGGCACGCGCATTTCATTTGGGTGACAGTGGTCATTTTAAATTCTCCTGGTGTGTTTCGCTCTATTAATATCTGAACATATATTCAGATATATGTCAAGGAGATGTAAAAGTTTTGTAACAAAAGGTGGGTCGATCGCGCTAATATGAAAATGAGAATTAAAATCAGCCGGGAAAAGATGTCACCGAAGTCTGCTGTTAACGGAGCGATAAGTCAGCCTGACCAAGAAAACGATACACCAACCTGCGGGCGATCGCACGTAGTTGAAAGTTCACGGGTTGGAGACATCCAAACACAAGTGCTGAACACAGCAAAAGCCCAGCGGATGGCAGAGTTTTTCAGTCTTTTGGGAGATGCGAATCGGCTGCGATTACTGTCAGTGTTAGCAAAACAAGAATTGTGCGTGTGCGACTTGGCGGCGGTTTTGAGCATGAGCGAATCGGCTGTATCGCACCAGTTGCGGGCGTTGCGGGCGATACGGTTGGTAAGTTATCGCAAAGTTGGCAGACAAGTTTTTTATAGTTTACTCGATCGGCACGTTTTAGAACTTTACCAAGCAGTCGCCGAACATTTGGACGAAGAATCTTAATTAGTCAGTTGTTGGTTGTCAGTTGTCAGTTGTCAGTTGTCAGTTGTCTATGCGCGGATGCTGTAGGGGCGAGTTCACCAACATCTATGATGCACATCCAGAATATGTGTAAACTCGCCCTCCCCAACCAAAGATTCATGCAAGCGATTATCTGTACATCAGCCCTGACTGCCAACCAGGGGTTATCCTACTATTAGGCTTCTAGAACAGTGTGACCGGAAGCAACCACAGCTTGTTTAATAGACTCTTCCGAGGCTTTAGCTTCCACAGTCACAGTCTTGGCCGCTAAATCCACATCAATCTTAGCTTCCGGTTCCACGGTTTTGATGGCTTCGGTAATAGTGTTTCCGCAGCCGGAACAGACGATCGAGGGAACATGAAGTTTGAGTGCCATAATTAAGCGATATCTTGTAGATGACAGGATTGATTCTGCTTTTATTTTAATCAAATTTCGGTTTTTGGGACAGGCTAGAAGCCCATCCCACAAGAAAAAAAATTTGTGGGATGGGCTAGAAGTCTGTTTTTGGGACGGGCTAGAAGCCCATCCCACAAGAAAAAAAAGTTTGTGGGATGGGCTTCTAGCCCGTCCAACTTTTCTTGAAAGAAATATTAAGTCCAATGACTAATGACTAATGACTAATGACCAATAACCAATGACTAATGACTAATAACTAATGACTAATAACTAATGACTTAGCCTCCGGTACGAACCGCCCGACGGCCGCCGCCACAGGCCGCAAACTTGCGACTAAATCAATCATATCCGGCAAAGAAAGAGCTTGCCGCGCGTCAGAAACCGATTTTTCCGGTTGCGGGTGACACTCAACAATTAACCCGTCAGCACCGCAAGCAACCGCTGCTTTTGCTAGAGGTGCGACTAATTCTCGCTTGCCGGCGGCGTGAGAAGGATCTACAATTACTGGCAAATGAGTTAACTGTTTTAGCGCTACGACTGTACCTAAATCTAAGACATTGCGGGTGTAATTGTCGAAGCTGCGGATGCCTCTTTCGCACAGAACTACATCGGGATTTCCGTGGCTGAGAATGTATTCGGCGGCCATCACAAATTCTTCAATCGTGGCTGACAAACCGCGTTTTAGTAAGACTGGTTTTCCGGCTTGACCGATCGCCTTTAGTAACTCAAAATTTTGCATATTGCGACTGCCTACTTGCAGCATATCAGCATAGGCGACAACCGGATCGATTTGGGCGATCGACATTACCTCTGTCACCACGGGTAAACCGTAACGCCGGCTGACATCAGCTAAAATTTCCAGTCCCTCAATTCCCATCCCCTGGAAAGCGTAGGGAGAAGTGCGGGGTTTGTAGACTCCCCCCCGCAAAGCCTGCACCGGTGCGACTGAGAGTTTGCTGGCGACTGTCTCCATTTGTTCTGAACTTTCGACGGTACAGGGGCCGCCTACGATTAACAATTCTGTGCCGCCGACTGAGACTGTTTCTGATAGTTTGACAATAGTTTGGTGTTCGGGATGAGATTTGGTTGCGAGTTTGGCTTCTAACATGATGGAATTCTCCTAAAAAATCGAGTGATTGGTTGACAATAAAAAACCCGGAACCTTTAAGGAGTTCCGGGTTGGCGCGAAAAGACAGCACGACAATTTACCCAGAACTCCTGCGGGGCCAAAAATAAAAGCCGTAATACCAGTTACTGAATAATGTCATTGCTGTTTGCGCTTGTGATGATTGGTGGTTGGGAAAAAAGCTAGAAAAAAACAAAACCGCAGGTGTTAGTCTGCGGTTCGCCCGGATGTTCACAGCAATCTGTAAATTCACTCCGGGCGAACTTGGGTATGCCAAAAATAAAAATAGCTGTTGGTTGCGAACATAGGTGAAGCGATGGGATTACTGATTAAATACAAGACTATTCGTTAACCTAGCATAGAGTGGTAGGAATGTCAAGCATTTTTTGCAACAGGTAGGGACACGGCACTGCCGTGTCCCTAATAAAGGTATGTTGTTGCGCTTGAGCGCTCTTTGAGATATATGAGAAAGAGCGCTTTTCGCGGAACTACGTACCTTACGGCTGTGCAATTTAGTCCCAGCCTCCGTCTCGATCGCACAATTGAGCTAATCTCTGATTGGGCGATCGATCGTATTCCCTCAATTACTCGTATTTTGATACATCTCTCAAAGAGCGACAATTGAGCTAATCTCTGATTGGGCGATCGATCGTATTCCCTCAATTACTCGTATTTTGATACATCTCTCAAAGAGCGCTGAAGCGCAACTACGTACCTTTTAGTCCCAGCCTCCGTCTCGATCGCACAATTGAGTTAATCTCTGATTGGGCGATCGATCGTATTCCCTCAATTACTCGTATTTTGATACATCTCTCAAAGAGCGCTCAAGCGCAACTACGTACCTTTTAGTCCCAACCGAAGTCTCGATCGCACAATTGAGTTAATCTCTGATTGGGCGATCGATAATATGCCCTCAATTGCTCGTATACTGTCTCGCTGACCGGCGGATATTGGTTGGAATTGTACTTTTCGTAGGTTTCTAATTCGTGCGGCGGCGAGCCTATAAATTCTAACACGCTGTTGTATGTGCCGCAAGGATTAACATACAAATCTTCGCTTTTGAGGATTAAAAGTTGTGATTTGGGAAATAGCTGCATCCACGCTGGAAGTTGGTCGGCGTAAATGCCGCGGCCCAGATATGTGTAGTGGCGGTGGTTGTAACTTTCGTAGGTTGGACTCGCTAGGATTTTTTCGATTTCGCCTTTGAGTCTTTCGGGTTCGTGGGCGATCGCACTTTCGAGAGATAGCGATTCGTAGCCAATTTTTATGTAGTAATGATAGTGGGAAATTGCGCGTTCTACTGGGTTTCTCAGCAGGGCGATGATTTTAACTTTCGGACATAAATCGTGAATGCGCTGGGCGACTCGGGGATGAAAAATATAGTAGGGGCTGGCTTCTCCGGTTAGCAGGTGTTCCCCACTTTGTGCTTGGGGAAATTGGGAATAATACCAGTCGGGGCTTTTGTCGAAGTTGAGGTCGAAATAATGGATTTCTTTTTGGGCGGCGGGGGCGATTTGGGGATGTTGGATCAGGTAGTTGTACAGGGATGTTGTGCCGCCTTTTTGGACGCCGATGATGATGAAATCGGGGGGTTTGGAGGGTTGTTTCATGGATTGGTGATGATATATGTGGATCAATATAACGGTTTTTAGTAGGGAAACGGCACTGCCGTGTCCTGTATTTGAATCGTCTAACTCCGCGCGGTTGTGGTTTTTTAGCTGATCGTGCTATTATTGCGTTTAACGAGATTGCGCGCAATACGTAGTAACTCTTTCTCGATCGCCAGATGCGAGAATGCAGATATGCGCGTTTGAGAGATATGGCTAAAAAAATTCCACCTGACATGGCTGAACTGAGCGTTTACGTAGACAAAAAGCTAAAGTTGCAATTCAAACTAGCTTGTACGGCTCAAGAAAAACCGATGAGTGAAGTCGTTGGTTTGCTGATGAAGCAATGGCTAGAGATACAAGCAACCTCGCCAGAGTCTGAACCCTAGCGCATCAAGACGGCCACCAAAACTGAGGAAACAGACTGATGACCGATCGACTATATCGAATAAACGGCATCCTCGAACCAACCGCGAGGGACAAATGTTGAGAGATTCAGACAACCCTGAGAAATCTTGGGAAGATTTAGAAGCCGAACTGCTTCCTCACCGTCCTTTTTATGCCCCGGGCGAGACTGAAATTGAAAAAGACCTTTACGCTAAGCGTCGATGTGCTCAGCAACAAATGAAGGCTGAAAAACGCCCCGATATTGCAGGCCACTCTTATTACTACTGCACGGAGACCAATAATGATGACTAACTCGAATTACCGACTGCTACCTCCGAAAGATGAGTACGTTCAAGTGTCTATCTATCTGAATCGGGTGCACTTGGATGGATGTACGCCCGATCGCGCGATCGCACAATTGATCGAAATGGGTTACGATCCTAGTTTGCAATACCAGTGGAATCCAAAACGCAACGAGTTTGATTTGTTTGCTGTGATTCACGATCGCCCGATCGCAGATTCACTGATGGATAAACAGGCTTGTGATGCTCTCTGGGCTGCATTTAACGAATCTTCGCTTTACGTGATTGGTTGCGAGGCGGCACAAAATCCTAATTGGCTGGCTGCGGGCAGTTTTAATGACGCGCGCCGTTACGCTGCGCCGGAGGAAATTGAGCCTCTGCAAGCAAATGCTACCGCCGCTGGTTGATATTTGTGGGCGGGGATTCCCTATGGGATAGGTTGGAGGAGGACACGGCGCCGTACCGTTTCCCTGCGGATATGGCGTAAAATTTAGTCCCAGTCGAAGTCTCGATCGCACAATTGGGCTAATCTCTGATTGGGCGATCGAAATTATGTTTTCAGTGACAATTTTATGCGATTTTTCACTCCACCAGCTCATAACCAAGCTCTCTAGCTAAAGGATTTACCACACTATTTAATAATCTCAATTCTTCGGGCGCTGCCTGACGCTTTGTACTGTATATGACTTTTTCGATTGTCGTTTTATTGAGCTTGAGTTCTAAATAACTTTCTAACTCAGTAAAATTAAAGTTTTCATTGCATAACTCTTCATATTTTATTAGCATTCCATTTACTTTATGACTGTCTGCAATGTATCCTTGAAGTAAATTAGTCCAGTGCAATCCAAACTGCTCTGGTGTGTATACAGGCTCGTTCGGCCATTTTTTGTACCAGTAAAAACCCTGAAAAGAAGCATAAGCATTATAAGGATTTCTATACAAAAATAAGAATTTTGCCTTGGGAAACAGCCATTTTAAGTAAATAGCGTGATCGATAGTCAACCTCACTTCTTTTAGTCCCCACCGCACAATTCCCCTTGCCTTTGCGGGTTTTTCAAAATGATTTACCAAGAAGGCAATATGAGATTCAAGTAAGTAATTTATGTCTGGATAAAGGTTGGCAATCCATTCACCAGCCAAGTCAGACAGTGGAGCCCGATCGCTTAAAACTTCATCAATGAACCATTCAGCAGCAGGATAGGTATCAGTAATTGATTTGAGCGGGCTAGATAAATGGTCGATTAGTCCTGAGCGACCGTAGGGTTCACCCCATACGATGATAGAACCCGATGACATCACTAACCTTTGCAAAAGAGTTGACCCTGACCTCCAACCAGCAGAAAATATAAATACTGGACTGGAATCGGAATTACTTTTAATGTTCGGCCACCTGACAGAAAATGTTTTAAGGGCTTCTTCGATTGTGGGAACTTTTTTCAAGTCTTCTTCATGTTTGATTTTAAAGTCCATATTTAAAATTAGTGGCTGTTATAATTTATGTGGTTGTTGGTTATTTAATTTTAGTGGCAATCTGCGAAAACTTCAACTCTAGTTTAAGTTTATATGCAAGTGGTATAACTCCAAATACCGAATCTTACCTTCCTTTGATGAGTACGATCGCCCTTCGATCGCTGTTGGCGGGCGATCGCTATTCGGGATAGCCTTGCCGCGCGTACTTTTGGACATCGCGGACATTCGATCGCGCCTTGGGGTTGGAGGAGGCGGGGCGGTGCCTGCGGGCGATCGCACAACTAAAATTCGATCGCACTTTTATAGCCGTTTTTGGGTAGGGAAACGCCATTGCCGTGTCCTGTCTTTGATGCTTTGCCAGCCCCAAACCGCGATCGTCATCACTGATTCCTCAATCTAAAATCTAAAATCGACGAGTGAAGAGGCCGCTGGGCACTGACATCTCGATCGAACTAGACTAGAGTGGAGTTCCCGATCCGAAATCCTTGCGGGGTAAATTTATCGGGAAAAATATATCGGCGGTGAGCTTGCTTGTGGGTTTGGAAATTTTATTTGTTAGCCAGATAACACGTTATGTGAATTTGTACAAGGGGTTGATATGAAAGTTGTCGAAAGTGGGAATGATAAATTTAGGATCGTACTGTCCAGCAGTAACTACCAAATTTTCGGGGTTAAAGCCACGCCCATAAGCGGGCGGCTTTAATTGGTTATAAGGAATTTTTTGACGATTTGTAGAGTTGATCTATATTTAGTCAAGGAGGTGAAGCAAGTGTTTAATTTGACGTTTGAATTTAAGTTAAAGCCCACACCGACACAAGTAGCAGTCTTTGAAGACTGGTTAGAACAGTGTCGCAAAGTGTACAACTATGCGCTGAGAGAGCGCAAAGACTGGTACAACTCACGCAAATGTCAAATAAACTCTTGCTCCCTGCGCTCCGAGTACATAATTCCTGCTGACACGCCTAGACCGACATATTCAAGTCAGTGCAAAGCTTTAACAGTATACAGAAAAACCAGCCTCCCATTGCAGCGAGTTAACGCAGCCGTACTGCAACAAACGCTGCGTAAACTGGAAAAAGCTTTTGTCAGTATGTGGGAGCAAAACCACGGGTTTCCTCGATTTAAAAAAAAGGGAGCTTTGAGGTCTTTTAACTTCCCACAGTTGGGTGTAAATTTTGATCGAGGCAACCGCTTTTTTAAATTGCCTGTAATCGGCTGCATAAAATTTTGGCAGTCGCGCCCTATTCCTGGTGGCGCAATCGTCAAACAAGCTTGCGTAGTTAGGCGGTCTAGCGGCTGGTATATAATGTTGACGTTGCAATGGGATGTCTCGATTCCCGATGTTATTCCTCACGGCAACCCCATAGGAATTGATGTGGGGTTGACTAATTTTATTGCAACTTCTGGAGGGCTTTTGGTCAAGAGAATGAAGTTTTTTAGTGACGCAGAATGCAAGCTTAAATTGCTGCAACAGCGCGTCAGTAGAAAAAAGATCGGCTCAAATAATTGGAAGAAAGCTCAGAAAAAGGTCGCTTTGCTGCATGAATATGTGGCAAACTGCCGAAAAGATTGGCATCGCAAATTGTCACATCAAATCTGCAATGACGCGGGGATGGTGTTTGTCGAAGACCTTAATTTAATCGGACTGTCTAGGGCGATGTTGGGCAAGCACTGTTTAGATGCTGGGTTTGGGCAATTCTTTAATATATTGGAACACACTTGCTTTAAACGTGGTGTGTATTTCCAAAAAGTAGATGCTAAAAAAACTAGCCAAATTTGCCCTAACTGCTTTAGTGAGACAGGAAAAAAAGAGTTGTCGGAACGAGTTCACTCGTGTCAGCATTGCGGCTATACAAATGACAGAGATGTAGCAGCCGCACAAGTAGTTCTAATTAGGGGACTTGCAGCCGTGGGGCACAGGGTTAAGATGCTTGCCGAGGGTAAATTCATTGGAATCCCTGCGAAGCAAGAATCCCCACGCCTTTAGGCCCGGGAGTGTCAACATCTCTGAAATTATTCAGGAAGGCGTCAATGTTTAAGAGCAAATTATCCAAAGTTATCGTATCGCTGCTGCGGCGGATTGCTGGTGTTACCAGATCCGGGGCCAAGCGGCTGATGAGAGCAATGCTGCAAGCCCTCATGGCTATGGGCCGCAGGGCAAAGTTGCCGGTGGCGGGGTTTGTGCTGCCGACGGTGACGATGGTGTTGCTGGTAGTAATCTTGTTGACTGTGGCGATCGTCCTGCGATCGTTCGATCGGGCGAATATGGCTCGCAACGTGCGCGTCAACCAGCAGGTGCTGGCGGCCGCAACCCCCGCGCTCGATCGGGCGAAAGCAAAAATTCAGTATCTGCTGTACGAAGACCCCCAAAAGCCGACATCTACTCCCTCCGATGCAGAAATGTACCGGATCATGTCAGAAAGTGGAACTAGCGACTTATATAAGTTTGGTGACGAGCAACGCTTGATACTTAAGTATCCCGTCATTAACGGCACGAGCCTGACTCCTGGCAGGGACGATTTTACAAAACCACCCCTTGAAAGGCTGGAAGGCGGAGCCCAAGAAAGTGAAGCGATCAATACAGCTTGGAGATATCCCGTCGATACGAATAACGATGGCAAATTTGATACTTTTACCCTGTACGGAATATTTTTTCGCAATCCTCCCCTCAAGGTAGAGGCAAATGGCGATATATCAGTTGCAAGGTCAAGAAAACCACTGGACGCCAGAACGCCACCGATGGCTTTGGGAGCCTTAGACCCTGGTTGCGCGTCGGGGGGCACAGATAGCATCGCTAGCTTAGTGGGAGATTCCGGGTGGTACAAGCTAGACGGTAAGCTGAGAAAAAGTTTTTTTGTTTACACGGTAAACGTACCGATTAAAGATGCAGCAGAAGCTGCCACTGTAGCTGCCTTAGGTCCAGCAGTACCATTCACAGGAACTCCCAGCATATCCGCACTAGAATACCAACAAGACCAAGCTCGCATTCCCCTCAGCAACAATGCGGTAGTTTATGAAGACGACTTAGAGATATCCCCCGGACCTGCCCTGAATTTAAACGGGCGGATTTTGACAAATAGCAATTTATTAGTAGGGGGGACAAACGATCCAAAAAGCGTCACATTATTTGAAGTTAGCAGCAAAGGATCTTGTTTCTACGACCAAGAGAATAGCAAAATTCAAGTTGCAGGTAATGTAGTAAACGGTTGGTCAGGCAACACCACACTTACTGTACAACCCGTAACAGTACATCTTTTCAAGAAAATCAACCCAATTGCCGACCAACCAAACATAGGCGCACCAAAAATAGATCCTGACAATCGGTCTGTTAGCAACACCAGCCTTGACATAATTTACAACAGCAACGCCTACTCCAGGCGGTTAAACGCGCTAGTAGAGGGTCAAAAAGATGCACAGCCAGATATAACAGGCGATCCGGTATCAGTTCAGCTATTAGTGAAACCCCCAGTCGGTAGCACCAAACAGCCCCTGAGCCGCGAGAATGCACTGGAATCTTATTTCAAAGAAAGGCTGCGGAAAGTGCCTTTCAAAGAAGTAGCACTGGGAGCTGAGACTCTAGACGTACCCGAGCGGGCGGTAACACCTTACACTACTTACCTTGAAGGAAGCGGGGACAGCCTCAGACCCAAAAAAGATTGGAGTTTTCCTACAACTACAGATACAACCGTGATTCCGGACAAAGGGAGTACCAATGGGCCGACAAAGCTCGCTCTCTTGCCAACTCAACTGCTGTCGTCAAAAGACCCAGACAAGATAGAATCTACGGAGAGCGAAACAAAGTTGGGCGAGAGGGTATTAGTAGGCAACAACTTACCAGCCCAGCGGTGGAACGATGGCAAATCGAAATTCCTCGGCGCGACAGAGAAACAAGAGATTGAGGGTGCTACGTGGGACGACAAAAGTCCTCGCACCCGTAGATCACAACTGACAAAGCTTGCTGACGTGGGAGCAACAGACCGTGGCAATGGTTTGGGAGAAAAACCCGGTTCTGACACTCCGCCCTTTAGAGATGGTTTCTGGGAAGCAGTAGCAGCTCAAACACCGAAAAATCCCCTGGACGGAACTGGCGGTCTGCGGGTAATTACCAGTGCAGGGGTGTACGATCGCACTTACTCCTTCCTGCCACCACCCAGATGGAACGATGGGGGTAATGATGGGACAACAACCAGCGAAAGAGGGCCAGAAGTATCTGTAAGTATCGATCTCAGCCGTGACAAGACTTACGATGACCCAGCAACTACTGATATTGAAACATACCCCGTAGTCTGGCCCGATACCATGCCGATGTCACCCCTCGGACCCGGTTCTCAGGTACACAACAACGTATCAGGTGCTTGGGAAGCTTGGCCTGCAGGAGTCATAGCCGACGGTACGGGCCTGCAAGATATAACAACCGCCTCTACTACTCTACTTCCGGGAATTAGAGAAAACGCAGCTAAAAAGTATGCCAAAGGCGACTTGCGGATGCGGGCAACGGCTGTTTATCATTACGCAATTAACAGCTACAACCCAGACTCGATTACTGGTACAGCTCAACCAGACCAACTGCCGTATGCCTGTGTTAGCAGTTACTATGACCCAAGTAATGCTTTTACAGCCAGAAATATTACCAGTCTAGGAGGTCCAGAGGCTGATGTCAGCGGACAAGGTGAGAATGCACCATACAAAGACAGACAGAAACCGGCACTGGGCGCTCGGCAGGCGTTCATCGGTTCCAACAACGGTATCACTTACGAACCCCCAAAGAGAGATAGACGACCCGGCCTTTCTACTCCGGGAACTGGCGGCTTGCTGACAGGTGGCGACCCAGTTTTGGCCATGCAAGCCAACTTGGTCTTCCCCGACGGTCGGTTTGCTAATGGACCATTAAGAACAGCCTTACAAGTGGCTCCAGAAGCTCGCACTTTAGCGCAACAAGCCGCGATCGACTCAACAAACTGTGCGATCGACATTCTCAGTAAAGCGATCGCTCCAGAT
This sequence comes from Microcoleus sp. PH2017_24_DOB_U_A, assembly GCF_020738205.1. Lineage (NCBI taxonomy): Bacteria > Bacillati > Cyanobacteriota > Cyanophyceae > Oscillatoriales > Microcoleaceae > Microcoleus > Microcoleus sp. PH2017_24_DOB_U_A. Next base: position 6,042 of record NZ_JAEQCT010000112.1, on the reverse strand, counting down.
CTCAACCTAATACCCCACGGAGCAATTCAAGAAGTAGCATTTTTGAATGGGAGAGAAGTTAAGGCGATCGAACGTGACGACAGTGATACTCCCACCATTAACGAAGCGTTTACACTCAGCGGGCCGATACCTCTAACCAACGATACAAGATTAAAAGTCAATTACAACCAGCCGCTAGAAGAACGGCAACCGCTAGAAATTCGTGCGACTCAGCTAAATATGAACGCCCTACGCCGCAAAGCAGTCACAGGAACATTTGCTACTGGAGAATGGTTGCTGCCCAACAGCGGGATTATCTATGCCAGTCGCGACGATGCGCTGCCCGATCGCAGCGATCGTACTGCCAATAAAACAGCAACAGGGATTGACGAAGCCACTAGCAAAAAAGTCAGTCCCACAGATGGCGTCCTGGACCCCAGCCGCAAGCCAAACGGCATTCTTTTGATCAACGGCAACTATCTATTTCGGAATGGCGACACACCCACAAATGCAGCGGGAAAGGTAGAAAATGTAGTTAAGGAAAAAGGCCTGACCTTAGTATCGAACTTGCCCGTGTACATTCAAGACCAATTTAACCCTCACGGCCGCATCCCCCCCGCAACTCCCGGCGGTCCACCAGCAACTTTTACCGAAGTTGAAGAGTTTACGAGGACTGTAGCTGCTGATTGGGGAAACTTTTACGATCGCACTAAGGGTGAACTAGATCCCAACTTTGCTTGCCGTGAGGGCGACCCCAGGCTCCCCAAGTGCGGTGGCGACTACTGGAGACCGGCAACAGTGCTGGCAGATTCTGTCACCCTCCTATCGCGAAACTATCGTTTTGGCTTTCGCAACGAAGGAGATTTTGACCTGCGAAACAATGCGGGATCTGAAGCTGTGCTGCGCCGGAGACAAAGAGGCTTTTTCAACAATAACTTTGTCACGAACGGACTTTCGAGCGGAGCGTTTTTAACTGATGGCAATTTAAAGCCCGCAGCAACTTCGACAACAGATCCGACAGTGATCAAAGACGCTAACTATTCCACTGTCATCACCGCCCCTCTCCCTGTTGAACGTACAAGCTCTTACTTCAACAACTTTGTGACTCCCGTTCAGCGTCGCGGGGATTTCCCAGAGTATCTCATGGAAGTTTGCACAAGACTACCAGTTTCTGAGTGTACGGATGACCAGTGGTTCGTCAATCCGGCAGCAAATTTGAGGGCACCGACTTTGACGACGGGTACACCGACTGCTTCGTATATCAGACCCGATCCTAATGACGCTTCTTCTTTTCAAGCTGGATCGACGGTCGATCCCCCAGCGCCGGGATTGCAGAGATTCCCACGCCGCGTGGCTTTCAACAGGGATGCTACATCACATCAGTTGTTGCCAGACGCAGCAACTCCACAGCCTTTGGGAATGACTACGGGCACTACTATTACTGCTGCGTCTACTCCCCCTGCTGTTGACCCTGCCAGAAAGAATTCTCTGTGGTTTGCGACGGGATCTCGCGGTACACCGACTTACGATGTCTCGACTATACCGTATATGCTCAACACCAGCGCTACTATCGCCGGCACCATAGACGGCAGCAATACACCGCTACCAGTCTTAGGAGTAACAACAACAGTAGAATCCCCAGACCCACTATCGTTACAACAGGGAACGCAGCCCCTATTATTGCCGTTCCCACAGATACGAGATGTGACCGCTACGGCAGCAAACCCTGGGGGTGGAGACATTGTGAAAAACACGGGATGGATGGTGCGGGCTGAAAATACAACTTTCAATCTCATTATCGGAGCTGGCGACACCCCCTCTCAAAACCTCAACGGCACTACCGGCGACACGAACGGCGGCTTGCAAAACTTGCCCAGATTCTTGGAAAACTGGAAGAACGATCCTACTAATATCAAGGGTTCTTTTATCCAGCTAAACCGCAGCGCCTATAACACGGCCCCCTTTCTGCCAATCCTAGGAGAACTTCCATCAGCTTCAGTTCCAACCGATAAAATGGTAAGCGTGTTCCATCAGTTAAGTCCGGCCCTAGACCTAGGAATTCCAAACCGATACAACACTGATGGTAACCAACGACGGATGCCCTACTTCACTCCACCCACTCGGAACTGGGGTTATGACGTGGGCTTGTTACCTCAGCCACCGGATTTATTTACTCAAAAGTTCACTACTCCTCCTAGCAGAAGTCAACCGGCCGAGTTTTTCCGAGAAGTGCCTCGAAATGACCCATGGGTAAAAACTTTGATGTGTGGAGTTAAGGCAGATGACAGGAAACCCGCTACTTCTTCCGTTACCTCTGGAGAATGTGAAAAATTCCCCTACTAATCTTCTGCAGCGCAATTACCGGGGTTCTAACTTATGAATAAGCAAAGACAACAGCAAAATTTATCACAGTCGCGAGACGGCGGCTACACGATTATCGAGTCATTGGTAGCGATGATTGTCGTTTCGGTGCTGATGATTGCGATCGCCCCGGTGATGGCTTTCTCAGTAGCGACTCGCGTACAAGCGCGGCGGACGGAATTGGCCACACAGGCGGCGAGAGCTTACATCGACGCTCTCAGGACGGGGGCGATTAAACCGACAGATACAGCATTTCCTGGGACAGCTACTGGTGCTCCTGGGTCGGTTAGCAATTTGTATTGTGTGGAGTTTGACGGGAAGTCCGGTTGCACCGGCAGCACAGATTTTCGCATTCAGGGTGTGCGAGTCTCAAATGATGTTACTACCACTACTCCTGAGCAGGCGCAAACAGCAGGCTACCGTTTAAATGTGCGGGTTTACAGAGGCGATGCTAGCGGTACTTTGACACCAACAGCTCAATCCATAGTGGGAGCGGGACTGGGAGATCCCAAAGCCCCCGTGACGGTAATGCAGACAGAAATCCCTCCTTCTACAGTAACGGGTTCCTATGGATCGCTCTGTTCCCGCATAGGAGCAAATGGCTGTAAGTAATCATGCAAGTTCATCATTCAAACTTAAAAATGTTCCCCGTCACTTGGCAAAGGAAGTAGTCACAATGAAAAATTTACTTAGGTTGCTTCTAAAAACTCAGCACTGGCAAAACCGCTCTTCGCAAGATCCAGCAGAAAAGGGCATGACTCTAATCGAGCTGTTGATCGGAACGGTTATGGCATTTTTAATCATCACGCCGATGCTCGCTTTTGTAGTCGATATGCTGAATACCGACAGGAGGGAACAAGTCAAGGCAAACACCGAGCAAGACATTCAGGCGGCTGTTGATTTCATCGCCCAAGATTTGAGTCAAGCTATTTATACTTACGATAACGCCGGAATTACTGCTATTAATGGCAGCCCAACTCCCCTTCCTAATGTTCCAAATGCAACCCCTATACTGGTATTTTGGAAGCGACAGCTTCGGAAAAACGTTCTTCCCATTAATCCAACAGGAGCAAACACTCCTGCGCCCAGTGCCTGCGAGTCAGGTACACCGTGTAACGATACCTATGTTTTATCATTAGTTGGGTACTACCAAGTTAAAGATACGAACCCTATTTGGTGCCAGTCAGGCTCTCCGTGTCCTACCCGTATAGCTCGATATCAAATTAAAGGCGGACTCAAAGACCCTCTACCAGCAGATCCAGCTAATCCTTATTACACGGGACAAGAACCCAGCCCAGCCTACAATCCATTTTTTAACATTAGTAAGCCATTAGAAAAGGTGATGGTAGCAGGCGGTTCTTGGGAATCTGAGGATGTATTAGTTAATTACATCCACCACAATACTGTTAATCTTCCAACACCTGACGATAAAGAATGCAAGACAGCCCTTGGCAAGCCCACTACCCAAACTGGAGCTACAACCACAGAAATCTCAGAAGAAACGCTAAAGATAGGTTCAATACCTGCAACACCTGCAAACTTCTACGCTTGTGTTGATAGTGCTAGAAATTTAGTGAGAGTTACTATCAGAGGAAACAGCCTCCGCCGCATTCAAAATAATGCTGATTATAACCCTAACAATTCTGCATATTTCCCAACAGCAACAGTTCAAGTACAAGGTTTGGGTTCGCGAGGAAACTAACTTGTGTTTGAGAATAATTTACTAAGTACGCTGGTGTTGGATCAAAAAAGGAAAATACAATGAAAACCACAATATTATTAAGATTTTTGCAAAACTCTGCAACAAAAGTCAGCGGGAATTACAAAAAAACAGCATCCAGAAAGAAGGATGCAGGATACACGCTTTTAGAATTGCTAGTCGTGGTGATTATGTTAGGTATATTGGCTTCGATCGCTGCTCCCGGCTGGTTAGGATTCATCAACAGACAAAGAGTTCGCACTGTGAACGATCGCGTTTTCCAATCATTACGACTTGCACAAAGCGAAGCAAAGCGAACTAAGCGCGATGTGACTATTATATTTGATACATCTTTTGATCCGCCAAAAGTTAAGTTTGAACCGCCACTAGCTACAGGTGGTAGTGAGCAGAAGTTAGATGCTGGAGGTGAAGTTAAATCAGGTACTATTAAACTTGAGTTTATTGGTCAAGATCAACAAAATCCTCCTCCTTCTATTGTTCCTCCTCTTACTTCTACTGAAAAATCCCTCACTTTTAAGTTTAATGGTGCTTTCGATCCAAACAATAGACCAACGCTGCCTTTCAAAGTTACTGTTTTTCCCGCTAACGGCGGTGGTAAGCAATGTGCGATCGTGGAAACTATCATAGGAGGAATGAGAACTGGCGAAGGACCTGAGTGCACGACGCCGACGCCCTAGTTTTTAATAAATTTCATCGTTAATCAAGATATGTCTAATACATGAGAATTGCGAATTATATTATCGATCTTCCTTTAGCGGCATTTATAATCTTTTTATTGGTAATTATTGTTGTCACAAAGAAACGTCTTAAAAATGACGAGTTCTATACGTTAGTGATTAGCATACTACTATCTTTTCTATTAGCAGAAGGAGTTTGTAGATTCTTAAATATAGGGGATTCTAGGGTAGTTATCTGGCAGGAGGAACGCACCCCAGGAGAAATATATGCTTATCAACCCAATGGCAAGCTATTATATACTTACCCTGACAACCCGCGAGGATATTTTAACGAAAAGAATGAAGTGTCAGGAACCATAAATGCCAAAGGATTTCGGGGGGCAGATCTACCGTTTGAGAAAGCTAATGGTATAACCAGGATAGCATTCCTCGGTGATTCCTTTACCCTTGGGATGGGTGTAAAAGACAACGATACCTTACCAATAAGTTTTGAACGCGCAATACAATCCAAATATCCCAAAACCCAGGTTCTAAATTTTGGTATTTCAGCAACATCCACGAAAGAACAAATCAAGTTGGTTGAGGAATATGTAATAAAATTCAAACCAGACGTAGTAGTAATCGTAGTATTTTTGAACGATGCAGACAGAACAGGAACAATTAACTTTATCTCTAGACCAAAGGTGCTGGCTGAAGTTAGAAAAAACTCATTTTTTATCAACGCTTTGATCGGCAGCATTGAAAAACCGATGCTCTACAAGGAAATGATTCGTCATTACCAAGATGGTTATTTAGAAGGTAGCGCCGGTTGGGAATCTGTCAAAACTGCGCTCAGGACAGGAAAAACGCTATCTGAAAAACAGAACTTCCAGCTTGTAGTTGCAGTATACCCTGTACTCTTTAAACTAGATGATAGCTATCCATTCAGACATATTCACAAAACAATAGAAGACTATTGTGCGTCTTTGAAAATTCCGTTTGTCGATTTATTGAATGGATTCATTGGGCAACAGGATTCCAAGCTTTGGGTACACAAAACTGACCAACATCCCAATGAAGTAGCGCAGAGAATTGCTGCCGGAGAATTATCAAAATTCTTTGAGAGTAACGACTTGATAAAAAAGTAGCCAACCAAGTGCACCCGAACACAAAGTTGGCAAAGTATAGAAATATGTAAAGGGCGATCGCAGTTTCCAATTTCCCAGCTTCCCTGACGGTGTTACGCTGCACAACCCTGGACAAACAGGGCATACGCGATAGCAATACTCTCACTATTGATAGAGAGAGCAAAGGAGCCGTCCCTCA
>NZ_JAEQCT010000025.1:88317-118782 GCF_020738205.1 Microcoleus sp. PH2017_24_DOB_U_A | reverse complement strand
AGGTAGTTGTTTTGAACGTCTAGATGTGTCTTGACAGCGTATTTAAGAGTGTCAAAGCTTCTTAAGAATCTCCGCACCTTCAGGTCGGAGAGTGTCAAAAGTCCTATTTTGCTAAGTCCTGAAGAGGAAGTAAACTGTATTGGTAAAGATTATTGGAACACTTTTCCGTTTAAATATTAATCATGACTAACAGCGAGCCAAACCCACAAACAGCTTCCGCAGAAAGCCTCTCTAGCGAAAGCGCGATCGCCTCCGAGCAGGTCGAAAAAGCCACAGCAGTGAGCTATGCCGAAGAAATTGAAACTGTGATTGCCAGCATGGCTGTAGACCAAAAAGTGATGGTCGGTCAAAATGAAGCTGGCGGACATCTTTGGAAATTCAAGTACGGGAGCGTTGAAGTGTTCGTGCAACTCACGGGCGAAACCGAAAATGATACTTTAACTGTTTGGGCTTTTGTGCTTCAGTTGCCGGCAAAGAATGAAGCTGAATTAATGCGGAAACTGCTAGAAATGAATTGGCTGGCTACTTTAGAATCTCATTTTGCGATCGTTGACAACCAAGTTGCCGTAATATCAACTCGGACGATCGCCGAAATCTCTGCTGGGGAAATGTCACGCGCTATTACTATTGTAGCCACCATCGCCGATGACAACGATGACTTGCTGCAAGCAGAATTTGGTAATTAGTCATTAGTCATTAGTCATTAGTCATTAGTCATTAGTCATTAGTCATTAGTCATTGGTAATTAGTCATTAGTCATTGGTCATTGGTCATTGGTCATTAGTCATTGGTAATTTGAACCAACTGTCAACTGTCAACTGTCAACTGTCAACTGTCAACTGTCAACTGTCAACTGTCAACTGTCAACTGTCAACTGTCAACTGTTAACTAATGACTAATGACTAATATGCAGGCCCTGCGATCCAAGAAATCGCGATTCCCAGCCCCAAACCGACGAACACTTGAAAAGGAGTGTGTCCCAGCAACTCTTTCAGGCGAGCCTCATTAAAGTTGTGGTCTTCCTCAAAAAACTCGTCGATAATTTGGTTGAGGATTTGAGCTTGTTTCCCTGCTGCTTGGCGGACTCCAGCAGCGTCGTACATGACAATAATTGCAAAGATGGCTGCGATCGCAAATTCTGGACTTTCCCATCCCATCGTTTGTCCGACTCCCGCAGCCAAAGCGCCCACAAAAGATGAGTGAGAGCTGGGCATTCCGCCCGTTGTTACCAAATACCGCAGATTAAACTTACGATTTTTGATTAATTCGATCGGCAATTTAATGATTTGAGCCGACAGACAAGCGATCAAAGCAACTATCAGTACATGATTGTGTAAGATGCCGCTGCAAATTTCCTGCATATTCTTTAGTATTTCTAGTTACTGCGGCTGGTAATAAAATCGGCGATTCCCAATAAAGGCTGGGCTTTACTTCCAAACACTGCCAATTGAGCCTTAGCATCAGCAACAAGCTCTTTGGCTTGGCGCCGAGACTCCTCAATTCCCCACAAACTCGGATAAGTCACCTTTCCGGCTTGAACATCTTTGCCAGCGGTTTTGCCCAATTCTTCTTGAGTAGCAGTAATATCCAGAATGTCATCAATTATCTGGAAAGCCAGCCCAATATTTTTAGCAAAACGCGAAAGCCGCTGCAAATCCGCAGCAGAAGCCCCAGCCAGAATTCCCCCACAAACCACGCAGGCTTCTAACAGCGCGCCGGTTTTGTGAGCGTGAATGTAGGTCAAAGTTTCTATAGAAACATCTTTCAATCCTTCCGATTCCAGGTCAAGTACCTGACCGCCTACGAGTCCAGCAGCGCCGGACGCGCGCGCCAAATGGGCGATCGTCTGCAACACCTGTAGGGGGGGTACGTTCTCAGTTTTAGTGGCGATAAATTCAAAGGCATAGCTCAACAAACCATCGCCAGCCAAAATTGCGATGTCTTCGCCGTAGACTTTGTGGTTAGTCAGTTTGCCGCGCCGATAGTCGTCGTTGTCCATTGCCGGCAAATCGTCGTGAATTAGCGACATGGTGTGGATCATTTCCAAAGCGCAAGCTGTGGGCATTGCCATTTGGGAAGTGCCACCGGCGATTTCGCACCCAGCCAGACACAGGATCGGACGTAGCCGTTTGCCCCCTGCTAGCAGTGAGTAGCGCATGGCTTCGTAAATTTTCTCTGGGTAGATGACCTGGATCGCACCGTCGAGAGCTACCTCGATCGCCTTTTTTTGTTCGACTAGGTAAGTAGATAAGTCGAAAGCGGATTCCGGTTGAGACGAATCCATTTCTGTTGCTGCAAATACCATCCCTTGCTCTCTTGTACTGAATGTGACGAAAGGATACTGTGAGTTGTTTTGGTCGATCGCGCCGACTTTTAGGGGGGCGATCGCTCGAAATCTGAGACTCAATTTAATCATTTTACGGGTGTTGTTGCACAGAAACTTATTAGTGTGGATGTCAAGGATTTAGTTTTGCTTGAGGGTTGGGATATGAAGTTGTTGACACCGGAACAGATTCGGGACTGAATCTGCTTTTCTGAGCAGTCAAGAGATGTGCGATCGATCGCTCTGCTTCACCAAACTATTTTGTTAAATTTTATTGAGTCGATCGCTACCGTGGATATGAACTAGCCTACTGTACAATCACAAACCACATATTGGACTTGGCTAGGCCGACGAGAGCGATCGCCAACCGCCACAACTCAGCCGTTGGTCGGCAAAAATACCAAGAAGACTCAACAGAAGGTTAAACGCCGATTATGCAACCATTTAAATTGCCAGAATTTTATATGCCTTGGCCGGCGCGGCTGAACCCAAACCTGGAAGCCGCGCGAGTTCATTCCAAAGCATGGGCCTACGAGATGGGGATACTTGGCTCAAAAGAAGAAGCCCAAGGCCAGCCTATTTGGGACGAACGCAAATTCGATGCCCATGACTACGCCTTGCTGTGCTCCTATACCCATCCAGACGCACCAGCAACGGAACTAGACTTAGTAACCGACTGGTATGTGTGGGTATTCTTTTTTGACGACCACTTTCTGGAAATCTACAAGCGTAGTCAAGACATGGTTGGGGCGAAGGAATACCTCGATCGACTGCCAGCATTTATGCCGATCTACCCTAACGACACCCCTCCCGTTCCCACCAACCCAGTAGAGCGGGGCTTGGCAAACCTGTGGTCTCGCACCGCCTTTACTAAGTCTGTGGAATGGCGGCAACGATTCTTTGAGAGTACCAAAAACCTCTTGGATGAGTCGATGTGGGAACTTGACAATATCAACCAAAATCGAATTGCCAACCCCATCGAATACATTGAGATGCGGCGTAAAGTTGGCGGCGCACCCTGGTCTGCGGATCTGGTGGAACACGCCGCGTTTGTAGAAGTTCCGGCCAAAATTGCCGCAACTCGACCAATGCGGGTCTTGAAAGAAACATTTGCCGATGGAGTACATCTACGCAACGACCTATTCTCCTATCAAAGAGAAGTAGAAGATGAAGGCGAGAACTCGAACTGTGTATTGGTCTTAGAACGCTTCCTCAATGTGAGTACCCAAGAGGCGGCTAACCTCACTAATGAACTGCTGAACTCACGGTTATATCAGTTTGATAATACTGCTGTCACCGAGTTACCTTCCCTGTTTGAGGAGTACGGAGTAGATCCAGTAGAGCGTGCCCATGTTCTCCTTTATATCAAAGGACTTCAGGACTGGCAGTCGGGCGGTCACGAGTGGCATATGCGATCGAGCCGCTATATGAACAAACAGGAAGCGGATAATTCTGCGACACCAACGATTCTGGGTGGGCCTACTGGACTAGGCACATCGGCGGCGCGGCTTGAGTCGTTATACGCCAACTTGGGTTTAGGAAGGTTCAAGAGCTTTACTCACGTTCCCTACCAGGCTGTAGGGCCAGTGAAATTGCCCAATTTTTATATGCCCTTCTCTACTACTTTGAATCCCAATCTGGATGCAGCGCGGAATCATTCTAAGGAATGGGCGCGCCAAATGGGGATGCTGGACTCACTACCTGGCATTCCTGATGCTTTCATCTGGAATGACCACAAGTTTGATGTTGCTGATGTAGCCCTATGCGGTGCGTGGATACATCCGAATGGGTCTGAGTATGAGCTAAATTTAACAGCTTGCTGGCTGGTTTGGGGAACCTATGCCGATGATTACTTCCCAGCACTCTACGGGAATAACCGCGACATGGCTGGCGCGAAAGTGTTCAACGCCCGACTGTCGGCGTTTATGCCTCTCGACGACTCCACCCCCCCAGCGGTGCCGACTAATCCGGTGGAACGTGGCTTGGCAGATATTTGGTCTCGAACTGCTGGCCCGATGTCTGCTAATGCGCGGACTGAGTTCCGCCGTGCGATCCAGGATATGACTGACAGTTGGGTGTGGGAACTTGCCAATCAAACTCAAAATCGGATTCCAGACCCGATCGATTATATTGAAATGCGTCGTAAGACGTTTGGTTCGGATTTGACAATGAGCTTGTCTCGACTAGCCCAGGGCGGCGAGATACCAATGGAGATTTACTACAGTCGGCCAATGCGATCGCTGGAAAATTCCGCGGCCGACTTTGCCTGTTTCACTAACGATATCTTCTCCTACCAGAAAGAAATCGAATTTGAAGGGGAAATCCATAATATCGTACTGGTTGTGCAGAATTTCCTCAACTGCGATATGATCCAGGCTGTCGAGATTGTGAACAATCTGATGACCGCGCGGGCGCAGCAGTTTCAACACATTGTCGCCACCGAACTGCCAGCCCTTTTTGAGGATTTCAACCTGGATGAAAGCACTCGCGAGAAACTGCTTGCATATGTCGAGAAACTAGAACAATGGATGTGTGGCGTACTCAAGTGGCATACGAAAGTAGACCGCTATAAGGAATTTGAATTGCGTAATAGTGCTTCCCCAGTAGTGCGACTGCTCAACGGGCCCACAGGGTTTGGCACTTCGGCAGCACACATCAAATCTTTGGTCGGTGCAAGCAGTTTTTTGGCCAATAATCGGTAAATTTGAATCGAATTGTATCTTTTTGTCAAAGATACGATTTGATTGTCTCTTTTTACAAGATAATCTGTCTTGCTAACTTAGGTTTTTCTCGATCGCCCTTCGGTGAAGTAAAACCAAGTTGTTTTTTGAGTAACTAGAAAGTGAAGAATTAGTTTATGACCTATTCCAATGATTCGGGTTCAGATGTTGAGAATCAGCAGCCTCAGTTGAGTTTAAGTACAGCAGCAGCCCGTAATTTGGCGACGACCACCAAATCTGCACCGCAGATGCAGGAAATTACCTCACGGTGGTTGTTGAAACTGTTGCCGTGGGTGCAAACAAAGGGTGGCGTATATCGAGTTAACCGTCGTTTAAGTTATACCGTAGGTGATGGAAGAGTCTCTTTCACCAACACTGGCGCAACTGTACAAGTAATTCCCCAAGAACTTACTGAGTTGCCATTGCTGAGAGGGTTTGAGGACACAGAAGTTTTAACTGCGTTGGCGAACCAGTTTGTGCAGGAAGAGTACGCAGCCGGGGACACGATCGTCGAAATAGGTCAAGCAGCCGATCGAGTATTGTTGATCGCCCGTGGTAAAGTTAACAAGATTGGTCTTGGCAAGTATGACGAGCAGGTTGTTTTAGATGTACTCGCTGATGGCGATCGTTTCGGTGATGAATCCCTAGTAGAGTCTCAAGACACCTGGCAGTATACCCTCAAAGCTCTTACCAGATGTATCGTATTAGCATTACCTCAACAGGCGTTTGAGCAAATCCTTAACCAGTCCGAAGCTTTACAAAATCAGGTCGATCAGTTCCGCGCCCTCCTCAGCCAGCCACAAACTACTGAAGGTGAAGCTGCTATTAATGTATCTGCGGGACATCGCGGCGAGACTGAGTTGCCAGGTACTTTCGTTGATTACGATCTCTCACCCCGCCAATATGATTTGAGCATTGCCCAAACCGTGTTGCGGATCAGTACCAGGGTAGCCGATCTGTACAATGAACCAATGAATCAGACCGAGCAACAATTGCGTCTGACTGTTGAGGCATTACGGGAACGTCAAGAACACGAAATGATCAACAACCCCGAATTTGGGTTGCTGCATAACGCTGACCTCAAACAACGCATTTACAGTAGCACTGGCGCACCTACTCCAGACGACATGGACGAATTGCTGGCTACGGTATGGAAAGACCCTGGCTTCTTCCTGGCTCATCCTCGCACGATCGCAGCCTTTGCTCGCGAGTGTAACCGCATAGGGATCTATCCACAAAGCATTGACATGGGCGGCCAACAAGTTCCGGCTTGGCGTGGTGTACCGATCTTTCCCTGCAACAAGATCCCCATCACAAATACCCGCACCAGTTCTATCCTCTTACTCCGCACTGGTCTTGAAAAACAAGGCGTTATCGGTTTACATCAAACTGGTATCCCTGACGAATATCAACCTAGCTTGTCTGTCCGCTTCATGGGCATCAGCGAAAAGGCAATTATGTCTTATCTCGTCACAGCTTACTACTCCGCAGCCGTCCTAGTTCCTGACGCACTCGGCATCCTCGAAGATGTAGAAGTCGGTCGTTAATTAGACCTCGACCATATTTATTGTGGAACAGGCATCCTGCCTGTTCAAAACTTGTTTTTCCAATAATTATTGTGGAACAGGCATCCTCCAATAATTATTGTGGAACAGGCATCCTGCCTGTTCAAAACTTGCTTTTCCAATAATTATTGTGGAACAGGCATCCTGCCTGTTCAAAACTTGCTTTTTTGGAGAGGTCTAAGAGGTCTATTGGTGCTGAGAGGTTAAGGCAAATGATTTTTGTCGATCGGTAATTACGCTCTATTTTAAGCGTTAAATCCAGTAGACTTCTCTCAAAAAGCTTGTCTGGAACAGGCAAGATGCCTGTTCCACAATAATTATGGGAGATGTCTAGTAATTATTGACAAAACAATTGCCTTAACCTCTCACCTATTAGAGCGGGTATTTTTGTTAGTAAGTAAAGGATGAGGTAATGACATATTCTAATGATTCGAGTTTGGAAGTTGAAGGTCAGCAACCTCAACTGAGTTTAGGTACAGCCGCAGCCCGTAATTTGGCGACGACAACCAAATCTGCACCACAGATGCAGGAAATTACATCGCGGTGGTTGTTGAAGATGTTGCCGTGGGTGCAGATAAAAGGTGGTAATTATCGGGTAAACCGTCGTTTAACCTATACTTTAGGTGATGGGAGAATTACTTTTACGAATACAGGTGCAAATATTGAGGTAATTCCTCAAGAACTGACCGAATTACCCTTATTGCGAGGTTTTGATGATGTTGAAGTCTTAACAGCTTTAGCTAGTCGCTTCGTACAACAGGAGTTTGCTTCTGGTGACATTATTGTACAATCAGGTCAACCAGTCGATCGGCTTTTCCTGATCGCTCATGGTAAAGTTAATAAATTTGGTCTTCCCAAATATGAAGAAGAACCTTTATTGGGCGCGTTAGCTGATGGGGATCATTTTGGCGATGAGGTTTTAGTAGCGTCTCAAAGCAATTGGAAGTTTACCGTTAAGGCCCTCACCCGATGCACAGTATTAGCCTTACCACAACAGGCGTTTCGGGAAATTCTGAACCAGTCGGCGGCTTTGCAGGCTCATATCGATCGAGCCGTAACTCGCGCACAATTACCACAGAATAAGCAGGGTGAAGCCACCATTGCTTTATCTTCAGGACATACTGGAGAAACTCAATTACCAGGGACTTTCGTTGACTACGAACTTTCTCCCCGCGAATATGAGTTAAGTATTGCCCAAACTGTGTTAAGGATCAATACTCGCGTCGCTGATTTGTATAATGAACCAATGAACCAGACGGAACAACAATTACGTCTGACGATTGAGGCATTACGGGAACGTCAAGAATATGAATTGATCAATAACCGTGAATTTGGTTTACTGCACAATGCTGACCTTAAACAGCGCCTCCACCCCCGCACTGGTGCGCCTACTCCTGATGACTTAGATGAATTGCTTACTCGCCGCAGAAAGTCGAAGTTCTTCCTAGCTCATCCTCGCACTATTGCAGCCTTCGGCCGGCAGTGTAACCGCCTCGGTATCTATCCACAAAACATCGACATGGACGGAAGTAAAGTTATTGCTTGGCGCGGTGTACCTCTTCTTCCTTGTAATAAGATACCCATCACCAAAAACCAAACCAGTTCTATTCTTGTGCTGCGTACTGGTGAGGAAGATCAGGGCGTGATCGGTTTACAGCAAACGGGGATAGCTGACGAATACCAACCAGGCTTATCTGTTAGATTTATGGGTATTAGTGAAAAGGCGATTATGTCTTACCTTGTTACTGCATATTACTCCGCAGCCGTGCTAGTACCTGACGCACTTGGTATCGTTGAAGATGTTGAAATCGGGCGTTAGGAGAGATTTCGGTTGGGACTAATCGATCGGCGATCGAGGTCGATCGCGCCGACTTTTACGGTGGCGATCGATCGGTACGACTCTAATCCCTAATATTGAAGACTTGACAAGTCTCTGGCTGTCTGCAAAAACCGCTGCACCGCTGGCGTGGGATTGTCGCGCCAAATTAGAGCAATTGAGACGATCGGACTTGGTTCTTGTAAATGTTTGTAAACAACCCCAGTGCGCTGGAAGTTTTGCATCGATGCGGGGACGATCGCCACCCCCATCTCGGCGGCTACCAAGCTGATAATTGTCTGCATTTGAATCGCTTCTTGACCGGCGATCGGGCTAAAACCTTCTTGCAGACACAGACTGACGATCGGATCGTACAATCCTGGAGCTAGGGAACGGGGAAATAGTATGAAAGGTTCGGCAGAAAGTTCGCGCAATTCTACAACAGCGCGATCGGCTAAATAATGCGTTTCTGGCAGCGCCACGATCAGAGGTTCTCGAAAAACGATTTCGGAATTTATGCCATCTTCCTCGATCGGAGGGCGCACGAAGCCGATATCAATGCGCCCGAACCGCAGTCGCTGCAATTGTTCGTTAGTTGTGAGTTCGTGCAGTTCGAGCTTGACGGCGGGACACCGAGTGCGAAACGCCTGCAAGATGGCTGGAACTACATTGTGCGCGGCGGAACTCACAAAGCCTACAGTGAGTTGGCCGAGTTCCCCGCGGCTGGTTTGTTTGCCAAGTTGAATAGCGCGATCGACTTGTAGCAGAATTTTCTGTGATTCCTCAAAAAAAACCTGTCCGGCTTCCGTTAGCACAACTGTCCGCTTGGTGCGACGAAAAAGTTGAAAGCCCAACTCTGCCTCCAAATGCTGAATTTGTTGACTTAGCGGAGGTTGAGCCATGTGCAATCTTTCCGCTGCACGAGTGAAATTCAGTTCCTCTGCAACGGCAATAAAGTAACGCAAATGTCGCAGTTCCATAGCTTCCCAATCATTAATATTTTAAAAGTATAAGTTATTAGCTAAAAAGATATTGGACATTGATGATGGCATTTAATACAGTAATTAATAGGTGAGATTGAGAATTAAACAATGGTTAATTTGGATATTAAAATCAGAGAAGCAGAACTTGGAGATTTAGAACTAATTCTGACTTTTATCGCGCAAAAAAGCGAGTTCGATGGAGCTAAAAATCTGTTGGCAGCAACAGCCGATAAATTGCAACAAGCGTTATTTTGTCAGTCTCCGCTAGTGCGGGTAGTATTGGCTGAAGTTGCAGGCACTGCTGTAGGATTTGCGATGTTTTATGCTACCTATTCAAGTTTGTTGGCGCAGCCTTGTCTGTGGCTTGATGATTTATTTGTGCAAGCTCCCATGCGCGGTATGGGAGTGGGTACAGCTTTGTTGAAACATTTGGCACAAATTGCTGAATCCACAAATTGCGGGCGAATTGAATGGACTGTTAATGCTAAAAATTCAGCGGGAGTTGCTTTTTATGAGAAGCAGGGAGCGCGGATTTTGGAAAATATTAGGGTTTGCAGGATTGATGAAAATGCGATCGCGGAACTCGCTAGCAAATGATTCGCTCGCTTTTGTGAAGGAGGATTTTTTTATTAACCGCAGAGAACACAGAGAACACAGAGAGAGAAGAAAGGTTTAGAGTAGTTATGATGACACAAGATTCTTGGAATACGGATCTCTACGAACAGCAACACGCTTTTGTTTGGCAATACGGCGAATCGCTCTTAGAATTACTGGCTCCGCAGGCGGGAGAAGGAATTCTGGATTTGGGCTGCGGTACGGGACAGTTAACTGCAAAGATTGCTGAAAGTGGTGCTTTTGTGCAAGGTATTGATTCTTCTTTGGCGATGATTTCCACTGCTAAATCAAATTATCCTCACATTAACTTTGTGGCGGCGGATGCGAGGAATTTTCAAGTGGAAGAGCCGTTAGATGCTGTGTTTTCTAATGCGGTTTTGCACTGGATAAAACAACCGGATGCTGCGATCGCTTGCGTGGAAAAAGCGCTGAAGCCGGGAGGGCGTTTTGTGGCTGAGTTTGGCGGTAAGGGGAATGTGGGGGCGATCGCCCGCGCGCTTTTGAATGTTTTGTCGGAAATTGGCTGCGAGGAGCCCCAATCGCTTAATCCTTGGTATTTTCCGAGTATCGGCGAGTATGCTCTGCTGCTGGAAAACCACGGTTTTGATGTGAGTTATGCGGTTTTGTTCGATCGCCCGACTCCCCTAGAAGGCGGCAGCGCTGGTATGGTAAATTGGATCGAGATGTTTGCAGGCGGGTTTTTGTCGGGTTTGTCGCCGTTCGTGCGATCGCGCGCAATTAAACAAGTTGAAGAACGTTTGCGGCCCGCTCTTTACCGCGATGGTAATTGGAGTGCAGATTATCGCCGAATTCGCGTTGTTGCTGTCAAGAAATAGTCGGCATTACCCAAATTAGCCGGAATTATCTCAGTAGGAACCGCTCATTTTTGTAAAAAGCATTTGGGTACATCTCAGTTTGGAAAATATTTTTGTAGGGGCGAAGCATGACCTCCGTCAATATGAGATTATAACGAATAACTTATATGCGGTCATGCTTCGCCCTCTTCACAAGTTAGATGTACCGAAAGCATTTTCTGATTTTATTCCTGTATCCGCTCCTGCTTCTGCAATCAAAAGAGCGGATACAGCAATCTCATGTCAAGGCAAAACTGCACATTTCTGCTATGATTCGCGCGCTCGTCAAACCATCTTTTTCGTATAACTAGAAACTGTATTTTCCAACAACATAGCAACAGTCATCGGCCCGATTCCTCCCGGCACCGGCGTAATCGCTCCGGCTACTGTTTTCACAGCATTAAAATCTACATCTCCGGCCAAACGGCTAGTACCATCTGGATTGACGACGCGGTTAATGCCAACATCAATTACTACTGCTCCCGGTTTTACCATATTAGCTGCAATCATTTCGGTGCGGCCGACGGCGGCAATTAAAATATCGGCTTGGCTGGTAATTGATTCTAGGTTTTGCGATCGCGAATGAGCTACAGTAACAGTGCAATCGGCTTCTAACAGCATCAGCGCCATCGGTTTACCCACCAAAATACTGCGGCCCAAAACAACAGCATTTTTTCCTTTCAAATCAATCTGGTATTCCTGCAATAACCGCATCACTCCGGCGGGAGTACAACTCCGCAAACCTTGCTCACCCCGTACCAAGCTACCTAAATTTACCGGGTGAAGTCCGTCAGCATCTTTGTCAGGTGCAATTTGGTACAGCAGCGAAATTGCGTCTAGGTTTTCTGGTAGCGGAAGTTGTACTAAAATGCCGTCTACTCGATCGTCCTCGTTGAGTGCATGAATTGCAAGTTCGAGTTCCGCTTGAGTCACGTTTGCTGGATAATGCTGGCCAAAGGAAGCTATGCCAACTTTAGCGCAGGCTCGCTCTTTGTTGCGGACGTAAGCCGCGCTGGCTGGGTTGTCTCCCACCATCAGCACCGCAAGTCCCGGAGGACGCCCAATCTGGGGTTGTAGGGCGCGGACTTTTTCGCTCAGTTCGCTTTGAATCTTTGTCGCTAAAGCTTTGCCATCTAGTATTTGAGCAGTTTTGGCATCCATTGTAGACTCTAGGTTAGGGGCTGACGAGTTTAAATTTTAGCTTAACTGCCGTCAAGGACTACAAAGCGAGAAATTTCTGACTCGCGATCGACTCTGAGGATTCTGTTACAGTAAGTCGTATCTCACAATCTAAAATATCAAATCCTTTGACAAATGACTACTATAATTCAGCAAGTTTGGATTCAAAGATACTCCATAGGCTCTTTATTGCTAATACTGACTAGCGGTTTGCTCAGTTGTGGCAATGTACCCATGTCTCAACTCAATCTCGGTTTGAATGTTGCTAGCATTGGCGACATTCAACAAAAGCGGCAAGTTGATGGTGAAGTTTATCTCCGAGGGAAGGTGGAAAATCGCGCTCCGTTTGTGGGGAATGCGGCTTATCAAATTCAAGACGGTACTGGTAAGATTTGGATTTTAACTAAGCAAGCTTTGCCCAAGCTTGGCGATGAAGTGTTGCTCAAGGGAGAAGTCCGCTTTAAGAGTATCACCGTCAAGGAATTGGCAGGGAAGGATTTAGGTGAAGTTTATATTGAGGAAATGGAACAATTAAACCGCACTCCAGCGGCTGATAAAGCAAAATAGCTACACGCTAATTTTTTTTCAATAATTAAGTACCTGTATTTCATGAAAATCCAAGGTATGTAGTTGCGCTTGGGCGCTTTGGCTTTGGTTATTGGTGATGAAATGCGATCGCGTTTACGAGCTCTTTGGTTTATATTACAGATTGGGTGAAACAAAGTTTTGACTGGGCTTGTTTATGAGCTTGTTCGTTTTTATTACAAATTTGGGTGAACCCGTCTCTAGTCAAAATTCTTCCCTCTTCCTTCTTCCTTCTTCCTTCTCGGTGCATTTCACTTTTGAAGAGAAGAGGGCGAAGCATGACCGCATATAAGTTATTAGCTATCATCTCATATTGATTGCGGTCATGCTTCGCCCCTACACACATATTTGCCAAACGCCAAACTGAGATGCACCCCTTCCCTCTTCCTTCTTTTCTCTTCCTTCTTCCTTCTTCCCTCTTCCTTCTTCCTTCTTCCTTCTTCCTTATGACTAAAATTCACGTTGCGATCGCCATTTTACACAAAGACGGCAAATTTCTCTGCCAGTTGCGGGACGATGTTCCTCATATCAGGTATCCCGGACATTGGGCTTTGTTTGGCGGACACTTGGAACCGGGAGAAACTGCCGAAGTGGCTCTGCTGCGCGAGTTACTAGAGGAAATTTCCTGGGTTCCTGCAAGTGCCTCTTTTTTCTGTCGCGATGTCGAAGGAGATATTGTGCGCCATGTTTTTCACTCACAACTTACTGCGGATGTCAACGATTTAGTTTTGCACGAGGGTTGGGATATGCAGTTGTTGACAGTGCAGGATATTCGGGCTGGTAAATGCTATTCTGAAAAGTCTGGAGATGTACGACCTTTTGGCATTCCTCACCAGCGGATTTTATTGAATTTTATTGAGTCGATTTGATATTCTATTAATAGACCTCTTGCAAAAGTCCTTTTAATCATATTTTGGGACGGGCTAGAAGCCCATCCCACAAGAAAAAAAAATTGTGGGATGGGCTTCTAGCCCGTCCTAAATATTTTTGCAAGAAGTCTAATGATTTGTAAGGTGCTTGTGGCGCACCCTACATTAGACCTCCTGCGAAAGTATTTTATCGATCCTTTAACAGTCGCCATTTCAGCCATTATTAACTAATAATAAAAGATTGGCCAGACATACTGGTAATTATCGGTTTTGTCGATTAGGTGAGGACTTTCGCAGGAGGTCTATTAACTTAGCAGTTAAGAGCGAGCAGCAATCATTCCCGTTTGCCGTGCGTAGGCAAACAGCCCTCCGGCATCAATCACCGGCCCGACATCTCCTAAAGGCTTGAGGGAGTAAGTGAGATTTTGAGTGTGGTTGATAATTTTATCGCCCGCAAAGTCGATCGTCACTTCTTGGCCTGTTACAAATAGGTCGCAAAGTCGATCGACCGATTCGATCGGATACAATTCGCCAGTCGCCGAGCAATTGCGAAAGAAAATCCGCGCGTAAGACAAGGCTACCACCGCTGTGACGCCCGCAGCCCCCAGAGCGATCGGAGCGTGCTCCCGCGAAGAACCGCAACCAAAATTTTCGCCCGCAATGATAATCGGATACCGGGTTTTGGTTTCGCCGGCTTCCATAAACTTGCCGTAGCGATCGGGCAACCCAATCATCGCATAACTGCCTAGTTTCTCGTACTCGTCCGGCTTCGAGGGAACCAAGGTCAGGTATTCGGCTGGGATAATTTGATCTGTATCGATGTTGTCATCTAGAACAAAAATTTGACCGCTAATTACTTTACCCATAGTTTATTTCCTGTTGTCTCGCTCAATTCTGTGGCGATCGTGTTAAGTGGGATCGGTATGCAAGATTTGCATCTGTTCATTTTAACCTGGCACTGTCAGTGATAACGTGTATAGATAAAAATTAGATCCGAGACTTTGGATTAAAAATTAACAGATTGCGAAGCGTCAAAATAGTGTTATGGCGAATCAAATAGATGACATTGCTCGGCAAGCTCGCGAGGGCTCCGTTGCATCGATTATTCAAATCCTTAACGACAAACTGGCACACGTAGGTGTCAGAGCTAGAGCCGTGTTTGCTTCTGGGATACTGCAACTGCTGTGCGAAGCTGCAACACCCCAACTGCTCGAACAGTCTAGTTTGGTCGATCGCATCCGAGAAATTTTGGAGAATCTCTCGCCCCGCAATATTCGCCGAGTCAACATCAACACCCGGCTGGTGCGAGAACACCAACTGCTGTGGCTCGAAGAAATTAGCCGCGATCCAGAAAATCAATTGCTGTGGTCCCAAGAAATTAAACTCAGAAAGCCAAATTTGTTCAAGCGTTTGGCCGCCGCCCATCACGAACGCCAAGCTGAAGAGCGGGCTTTGCCGAGAATCGCTGCTCCTCGATCGATGCAGCAACCGCGGCAATTTAAGCGCGGTATCGTCGGCGGCGTCAGCTTGAGCGTGTTGTTGCTGGTTGCGGTGGCCGCCATCTACAAAGGACTCAATTCCCCAGTGCCAAACAGCACAGCCGCCACCACCCAAGCAGTTGCCAGTCCCAGTTCCTCAGAAGCAACACCTGCTGTCAAAACTTCTAAGGAAAATCCTAATTCTGCTGTTGACTCTTTTTCCCAAGCAGTGCGGGTGGCAGAGCAAGCAGCCACCCAGGGCAAAACCGCTCAATCTCGCGAAAATTGGTTAGTAGTGGCCGCTAAGTGGCAGCAAGCTTCGGATTTGATGGCCGCCGTATCCCCAAATCATCCCCGCTCTGCAACGGCTGTTAACCGGACGGTACTTTATCGCCAAAATAGCGATCGAGCCCAACAGGAAGCACAAAATAAGTAAGCAGGGAAGTCGGATAAATTTAACAATAGAACTAGCAAGCGCGTTTCTAGAACTTGCGATCGATGAGTAGTCGAGCAAAAACTTCGTAACTCTCAGATCGATCCTGAGGGAGGATTTTTTATTTTTTATTTTTTGCGATCGGCGTCACTCGATCGCATGATTTATATCACAATAAAATTTTATCAGGATCACAAACTTAAATAAGAAACATCACAGAATCAGGAGAGGGGTCTCACAAAGCAGTCTCAAAAATAAATTCATTCTCAGAACAGTTCAAATTAGTGGGAATGGGATTTATCCTCATCTGGTCAAGGATGCTAAAGTTCATCCCGTACAGATCCAAGGGTAGAAAACAGCAAAATAGAACTCGGTCGGATCTGAGTAAGTCTTTTAAAGATTTAGTTACCCGCCGACGGGCTGCGCCAACGCAGAAAGCAGGCTCATAACAGTCCAACCGACTGTTATCAGAAAACTGGGTTGAAAACCCGTCGTTCTACGACGGCTTTACAAGATTTTACAGGCAGCTTACGATTGAGGTGTGAAACTGGAAACATGACACTCAAAGCCTTCAGCTATCGATTCTACCCAACGCCAGAACAGGAAAGCCTGTTGCGACGCACGATAGGTTGTGTTCGTTTGGTCTACAACCGTGCCTTAGCTGCAAAGACTCAAGCTTGGTATGAAGAACAAAAACGGGTAGCATATACTGAGACTTCAAGTATGCTAACTTCCTGGAAGAAAACTCTTGAATTAGAATTCCTAAATGAAGTTTCTTCAGTACCGTTGCAGCAGTGCTTGCGACATTTGCAAACTGCTTACAATAACTTCTTTGACGGGCGAGCAAAATATCCCAATTTCAAGAAAAAACGCAACGGTGGCAGCGCGCAATTTGCTGCGTCGGCATTTAAGTTCAAGGACGGACAAGTTTACTTAGCCAAGTCTGTTGACCCCTTACCTATTCGTTGGAGTCGAACACTACCGGACGGTTGCCGACCATCAACGATTACGGTAAAGCTGGCACCATCTGGTAGGTGGTCAGTTTCTTTGTTGGTAAATGTGGAAATTGAAACATTACCCGACGAGTCAGACAACCAAATCGGTATTGACTTGGGAATTACCAGTTTGCTGGCACTGAGCACAGGCGAAAAAATTGTCAACCCCAAAGGATTTAAGGCAAAATATCGCCAACTTAGAAGAGCGCAGAAAGCTTTAAGTCGAAAACAGAAGGGGTCAAATAACCGACACAAAGCAAGGCTGAAAGTAGGGAGAGTGCATCAAGAAATTGCCGATGCAAGGAAAGATAATCTTCACAAGTTAACAACGCGGTTGGTGCGTGAAAACCAAACCATCGCCGTAGAAAATTTAGCTGTGAAGAACATGGTAAAAAATCGAAAACTGGCTCTTGCCATCAGCGACGCAAGTTGGGGTGAATTGGTCAGGCAACTTGAATACAAGTGCAATTGGTACGGTCGCACTTTAATCAAGATTGACCGATGGTTCCCGAGTTCAAAACGGTGTTTTGAGTGCGGATATATTGTTGAAAAACTGCCGTTAAATGTTCGGGAGTGGAAGTGTCCTAATTGCGGGTCACACCATGACCGAGACATCAACGCCAGTAAGAATATTCTGGCCGCAGGGCTTGCGGTAACAGTCTGTGGAGCGACTGTAAGACCAGAACAGAGTAAATCTGTTAAGGCAGGTGCGAAAAACCGATCCGGAAGGAAGCAGAAACCCAAATCGTGAGGCTTGGGAATCCTCGCTCTTCTAAGGCGGGGAGGATGTCAAAGATAGGTTCTATATATGCAGCACGAATCTGCTTAAACATCATTAAAAAAAAGAAAGACTTCGTTGCCATGATCGATTACCAGGGAAATCAAGACTTTACTCCGATCGACCAATCGCCTTCAGAGTCTCGCACTTTGCATCTACCACAAATGGCAGAACCAGTATCAGTCCAAAAATTTCTGGATCGTCTTATGCAGTACCAGGTCGATCCTGCCCTTGTCGGGCGGCAAATTTACCAAATTCTCGCGACCAACATCGATCGAGAAATCCTGCTGCTACAAATAGCAAAAACTTTGGGGGTTGCTTGTGGGGTAGATTTCTGTTTGGTTGCTGCTGTAGCTGACCAGAAAGTAGTAATTCCGAATGCTTGCTGGCTTCAGAAGAGCGATCTGCTAAACGCTGCGGATGCAAGTAAGATACCCGAAGACTCCCAAAGCACAAAATTAGAATCGCCTAGCATATCGCTCGAACATCCTGTTTTCGCAAACCTGCTAGCAGACGGCGAGATAGTAGGGATCTCCGACTATCTTGATACTCCTTTGACAGCTTCATCGCCCAATTCCCCTGTGACACCGCTGCCTTGTCGGGCAATTTTGGCAGCGCCTGCGCGATTTGGAGGGGCTGTAAATGGGACGATCGTTCTTGGTAAGTTGCAACCTCACGAGTGGTCAGCAACCGATCGCCAGCGCTTAGAAGCAGTATCAGAGGCGATCGGTATCGCGATTGCTCACATTCAAAAAACTCAAGAAATTGCCAGTTTAAACGAACAGTTACAGCAACAAGCTAAATACAAAAATCTACTCAGGTCAGTGGCTACTGCGATCGACACCAGTTCAGAAGTCGATCAATTTTTGCAGCAAATTATTGAAAATACCGTCAATACCTTGCAAGTAGATAGAGGTCAAATACTGCTGTTCAAAGATACAGACTTCCCCTTAACAAAAGCCTCCGTCAATCAAACTCCCAAAGCAAAAATAGTATTAATTGGCGAATCTGCATCAACCAAAAATGAAGGTAAACTAACAATAGAACCAAAAAATTCTGGAAAACAAAGCTCGAAAGCCAAACCCAAAACCCAGGCAAAAAGTGCTAATTCCAAATCCAAAAGTTCTAACTCCAAACAAAATAACTCTCCCGCTTTTTGGCTGTCGGAATCTAATTTGTGCGGTCAAGCATTCCAGAGCGCACCCCAACCTCTCGCCCTTGCTGACGCCAGCGAATTAATCGACAAGGAAGAAGAGGGAGCCGCAGAAATCTTGAAACTCCAAGGTATTCGGGGGTTGCTGGTAATTCCCATCATGCACGCAAGCAGACAGGAAATTGTCTTAGGGTTCTTGGTTTTGCAGCACTCCGAGCCGCGCCATTGGAACCCTGAAGAATTAGAAATTCTGGAATCAGTCTGCGCTCAAGCGAGCAGGGCGATTATTCAAACTCAGATATTCAAGGAAGTGCAAACCCAAGTCCAAAAAAGAGATGCTGAGTTGGAAGAAAGTATCAACGTGCAGGAGAAACTGCACGAACAATCTGCCAATCAACTAGATCAACTACGCAAATTGAAGCTGATCAAAGACGAGTTTATCGACAATGTTAGTCACGAGTTGCGAACCCCTTTGACAATCATGAATCTGGCGATTCTGATGCTCAAACAGGCCGAACAGCCATCAGCAAGTCGGGCTAATTATCTCGACATTCTAGAGCAGCATTGTGCTAAGGAAGCCGCCCTGGTTCAGGATTTGCTAACCTTCAAGCAATTAGAGCGTCAGCCACTCCCTCTTTATCCAGTCAACATCGATCTCAACCTTTTAATTAAAGATTTAGTTGTGGATTTTGAGAAAAAGTGGGCGGATAAGGGATTGACTCTGAAGGTGGATGTGCCGAAGTTTACCCCTTCCTTGGAAAGCGACCCGGACAGTCTTAAGCGGGTACTACTGGAACTGCTGACGAATGCTGGAAAATACTCGACTTCAGAAACAACGGTAGTTTTCAAGGCGTCTGAGGTAGCCAGCGATATTGTCCTGAGTGTGTCTAATTTCGGGCGTGGCATTCCTGATGCTGATTTGCCCCACATCTTTGAAAAGTTCCGTCGCGGTACTGGCATTACCAACAAAGCGATCGCCGGTACGGGTTTGGGTCTAGCCCTGGTAAAGTCTTTAGTGCAGCACTTGAATGGTACTATTGATGTGTCTAGTTGTCCGGCAGAAAGTTCTGAATCTGACGAGTTGTGCCGCACATCTTTTACTCTGACTTTGCCAAAAATTCCAGCGGAACTGTTGAATCTATAATAATAGTTCGGTTGAGAAGCGGCCCTGAATTGCCAGCGAACAGGCTAAAACTTGCGTTAATAGGGAGATTAGAAAATATAGCAAACCTTACCAAATCATCCTTTTTGATTTGTTTGTCTGATTGCGGGAACTTCTCTGAGTTTCGCGTGGGAAGAGGGGCTGTTTACCGCATAGCCGACGACTCGACACCCGTACCGGTACCGGAGGGGACTGTAATTCCCGGCTTAGCATTGGAATTGGATTGTTGATTCAAAAACGCAAGCATCTGGCTGTGAAATAAACTGACCAGAAAGAATTGGTTAAAAGCCCCAAGTCTTTGAGGGAGAAATTAAAATCAGACTATTCATTACTCCAATCCTCTTCCTTCTAGGTAGAGTTCGCTTTCAAACTGTCCCAGGTCAACTGTCAACTGTCCCAGGTCAACTGTCAACTGTTGAAGGTGTTTGGCTGCAAGTAAATTCCGTTATTTGTCGGGTATTTCTATCTGAGCCGATCGCTTGCTGCAATTTCCAGTTAAAATCGTTGCGGTGCACCTCAATAGATCGCGACGAATCTTATGCTCACAAAAGCTGCACCTAAACTCCTGCGTTGGCAACGTTCTAAATATTCGCCGCTGGCACGACAAATAGACGTTTTTGCTGCGACGGCAAAGTTTATGTTTTTTTTGTGGTGGGATGGACTGCTGCAAGATAAGTCTGCTCATACTAGAAGAATTCGTGCCCATTGGTTGGTCAATACTTTGCTGGATTTGGGCCCGACTTTTATTAAAATCGGGCAGTCTCTCTCCACTCGCGCCGATTTGCTGCCACTGGAGTACGTGAAGGAGTTGGAACAGTTGCAGGATCGGGTTCCTGAGTTTAGTTCCGAAGAGGCGATCGCCCTTGTAGAATCAGAGTTAGGCAAAGATATTTACGCTTTGTACCGGGATTTTGACCCGTTGCCCATTGCTGCGGCGAGTCTGGGCCAGGTGCACAAAGCGAGGCTGCACACCGGGGAAGATGTGATTGTGAAGGTGCAGCGTCCGGGTTTGGAAAGGTTATTCGATTTGGATGTCAAGGCGGTGCGCCAAGTAATGCGTTTGTGCGATCGCTATTTACCAGGGACGCGCAAGTACGACCTAGAATCTCTTTATCACGAATTTTTTAAGATTTTATATCAAGAGATTGACTACGTACAAGAAGGCAAAAA
This sequence comes from Microcoleus sp. PH2017_24_DOB_U_A, assembly GCF_020738205.1. NCBI lineage: Bacteria > Bacillati > Cyanobacteriota > Cyanophyceae > Oscillatoriales > Microcoleaceae > Microcoleus > Microcoleus sp. PH2017_24_DOB_U_A. Next base: position 98,104 of record NZ_JAEQCT010000025.1, on the reverse strand, counting down.
TTCCGATCGCTTCAGCCATAATTTTCAAGAATATCCTCAGATTATTGTCCCGAAAGTCTACTGGCAATACACGACTAAAAAAGTGCTGACTTTAGAATACGCGCCGGGGATTAAGGTGGACGACAGGATCAGTTTAGAGGCGATTGGAGTAGATATTACGAAGCTCAATCAACTCGGAATTTCCTGTTACTTGAAGCAGTTGTTAATTGACGGTTTTTTTCAAGCTGACCCGCATCCGGGAAATTTGGCGGTAACAGAAGATGGTAGCTTGATATTTTACGATTTTGGGATGATGGCAGAAGTGAAGTCTCTGGCTAAGGACGAAATGGTCAAGACTTTTTTTGCTGTGCTGAGAAAGGATACCGATCGGGTACTGGATACTTTAATTGCGATCGGCTTAGTGGAGCCGATGCCGGATATGATGCCGGTACGCAGGCTGATTGCTTTTCTGTTGGATAAGTTTATTGATAAGCCGATCGACTTTCAAGCATTCAATGAAATCAAGAACGAACTGTACATCATGTTCGAGCAACAACCGTTTCGCTTACCAGCAGAAATGATGTTTATTGTCAAGTCGCTGACGACTCTCGACGGCATTGCTAGAACTCTCGACCCTCACTACAATTTCCTATCATGCGCTCAGCCTTTTGTCAAGAGTATTGCGGTGAGTAAAGGGCGCAGAAGTGCGATCGGAGAATTGGCTCTCCAAGCACGAAATTTTATCACCTACAAGTTACAGCAGCCGAGTAAATCGCAAGTTTTTATCAAGCGTTTGGAACAGCGGATAGAAGATGGGGAGTTGCAAATTCGAGTCCGCAATATCGAGAGCGATCGCGCCCTGAAACGCATCAATCTCGCCCTGAAAACTCTGATTTTTGCCTGTATGGCTGGTTTTGGGGGGCTGACGGGTGCAGTGCTGCTGGTGGGCGGATATCAAACGGGGGCGATCGTAGCTTTTGCTGTGTCGGGATGCGCTGGCTTGTTTGTGCTGCGTTCTTTGCTAGATTTGTTAGTGAGGGAAAAGCTCGATCGAATAGCCGAAAAATAAATATACTTACTTGGTAATTAGGTTCGTAGTGAGGACTTTAGTCCTCATTTAAAACACTAAAGTAAAGACGAATTCAGCTCATGCTGTCTCCTGCATTTTTAGCAGATTTAATGCTGCAAAACGTTCATATTCTGCTTGTTGGGTCGCTAAATTTGCTTCTATTTCTGGTCGATTTGCGTGATAATAAGTCAGTGCAGCATAAACCTGCGCTAGGGTGAGATGATCCAGATCCGCTGCTATTTCCTCAGCACTATTACCTTGTTTGTATAAGACTACGATTCGCTGCACCGATGTGGCAGTACCTGCAATAATAGGGATGCCACCGCGAAGGTGCGGATCGCGGATAATGAGAGTGCCAATATCAGTTAAAGTTGGCATAGGTGAATCTGGGGTTAAAAATTAGAATTCAATTCTAGCATAAATTTATTAATTTTTTAAGCTATAATCTAATCAACCTGCCCTAAGTGTTCCAGAAGATAAGCAGCAGGAGGATTTGCTATGTCAACTACTGTTCGAGAAGTTTACGATCGCGTTCTTTCTACCCTTTCACCAAAGGATAGACTGCGCTTGGCAACTCTTATTCTCAACGATTTGGTGCAGCAAAATCTATCGGTTGTCGATGAAAGCGAGACTTGGACTGAAGAAGATAAACTCGATGTGACTACATTTTCTTTGCAGTATGCGGCCACCATTTTTCCTGAAAACGAGGAGATTTAATAGTGTCTTTTAATCCTGGTGATGTGGTGACAGTAGATTTTCCTGGTGTCACTGGCATTAAACGTCGTCCGGCGGTAATTCTATCATCAGTTACCTATAACACAACCCGCCGCGATGTAATAGCTGGACTACTGACTACACAGACAACTGCTTTAGGTATAACTGATTATATACTCCAAGATTGGGCCACAGCAGGTTTACGAGTCGTTTCGGTTTTTCGCAGTTTTATTGTCACTCTACCGCCATCTTCCAACTTAGTTCTAATTGGTCATCTGTCGGAACGTGACTGGAAGGAAGTTCGTGCTTGCTTGAAAGTCGCTCTTGCGGATTTGGAATGATATAGTTGTTACTGTTGGACGAAGAAGTGTTCGACAATATCCTCTTTAGAGTAGATTATAATTGAATTTTGCCGACTTAATTTATGAAATATTTTGTCCTACTACCGTGCTTCTAGATACTCACAGAGAGTAGTTGGTTCGGGAATTGGTAAACCCTCCTCTCGCAACCCTTCTAAGTGAAATTCGATCGCTTCTTTAATTTCCTGCTGTACTTCCGCAAGGGTAGCGCCTGTGGCTGCACATCCAGGTAAATCTGGCGCATAAGCTGAATAGTTATTGGGTGTTTTTTCAATGACGATCGCATAACGCATCATTTAGTCTCGAATTTAGAGTTGATTAGTTAATTGTAGGGTGTGTGACGGCGATAAATCTTTACATCAAAACCAGGAAAATATGTACAGTCAATCGAACGGATAAATTCGGGGGAAGAGAGGATTTTAGATTTTCGATTTGGGATTGATTCCACGGATAAATCACGTGGCGGGTACCATCAAAAAATTATTGGTCACGCACCGCCTCAGTCGCGATCTGAATTTCAACAAAAAAATACTGCCGAATAAATGTTGTGTTTATTTATAAAACCATTGTGTTCAGGTGCGGATATCTTAAATTGTCGATAGGTAGCTAGGAATTTTTCGTGGATCCACACCCTACGAATTAAGTAAACATTATTGCATGATATATCAGCTCGATCGAGAGTTGATTCACTTGATTTGATAAATGTAAGCATCATCAATGTACCTATGATTGACGCTTTGATTCGTTATCCGTCTCCCTGAGAAACTTGATTTGAAACGTTGTTGTAACTCGCGCAATCCCTGAATTAATTCATCTTTGACACTGACTGCGACAAGGGCTGTCCAATCAATTTTCAATTCTGGCTCTACCTCGCGAAAGACTGATAGTATCTCGTGGTAAGTTTTAAGTGGGCCTTTCTTATCATATGAAGGCGATGTGAGCATCAATCGCCAGGTTTCGGGTTCTGGTGCGTAGAACCAGAGAGCAGAATCAACTGATACACCTGCTGCATTAAGAGCGTCTATTAGTCTTTGACCTTCTGCTATTTCTTGACTTACCAATGTTGCTGTACCCATTGTAAAATTCCGTGATTGCTGTCGGTAATTGCTGAGTAAATATCGAGGGCTTTTTGTCGGTCATGTTTTTGGTAACGGCTTTCTTCTGACCAGTCTTTAAGAACTACCCATGCAGTTAAAAACTCTACATCTTTTAGCAGAGTTTTTAATTCGGAATCAAGTTTAGCAACTTTAACAAGTTTTTCTAAATCGTGGGTGTAACTGTCGAAAACAGTTTTTTTGTCAGGAAAGTCGAATTTCCGCGTTTGTTTTGCGATGCAAGCTTTTAAAGCGCATTCAACAACATAACCGCTGAGATAGTAAGCACCAGAGTATTGACGATTTTCGAGCAGCACTTCTACTTCTTTAAGTCGAGTGAGTGCGATGTTTTGTAAATCTCGTCTATTCACAAGTTTAGCTTACCTCCATGAAATCAGCAAGAAGACCGGGCGGTTGAAACCGCGTCTGGATTTACAATTATCCAATACGAGAGGAAGTTCAACCAACCAAATGCAAAAATGATACCTAGCGTGTGGGTTGGGGTTGTTGCCTTTACCACTTGCTAGATATCATTTTGATATCAGAGTTAGATTTTCAATACCCCCAGGGGAATTCGAATCCCCGTCGCATCCGTGAAAGGGATGTGTCCTAGGCCTCTAGACGATGGGGGCGCGTTTTTCGTTGCGTTTGCTTGTGTTCCGCACCTTTATTACCTTAACTAATCTTTCTGAATTTGTCAACTACTTTGCGAAAGTTTTTTTCTAGTCGTCCGAAAGTTGCTCGCAGTAGGCTTTGAGAATGGCGGCGCAATTGCCGATCGCCCCGAGATGAGCAATCTCGAACCCGTGGGTGTTCTGGGTGGGGAAAGCCAAACAAGCGGCGCGGGCCACATGGCCGAACTTCATGGCGATCGAAGCATCGCTTCCAAAACCGCTAATTACCGCCAACTGCACCTCTACATCGACTGCTGCGGCTGCTGCGCCTAATTGGCCGTTCAATCCTTCATCGTAGACTCCGTAGCCGTCCTGAACCAGCAACACCGGGTTTTCGCCATCTGCGATCGGGTATTCCGGCGCGATCGGGCAAATTTCCAAAGCAATCAGCGCATCCAACGGCTGGCGCTGCGTGAAATACAAAGCCCCGATCGCCCCAACCTCCTCCTTCGCCGACGCCACCAAATAAACATTCACCGCAGGCTCTGTCAAATATTCCGCCAGAGCCAGCAAAATCGCCACAGAAGCCTTGTTGTCAAGGGTGTAGCTCGCGATCCAATCCTTCAAGCGAATCGGCTGTTTGCGGTGCTTTCCTACCACCATCCGCGTGCCCGGCCGAATTCCGGCCTCGGCTAATTCCTCGGTAGTACACTTGGTTTCGATCCAGGCATTTTCCCACTTGACAGCAGCATCTTCCTGCTGAGCTTTTTGAGGAGATTCGTGAGAAACGTGGCGACTCCCGAAGCTGAGAATGCCGCTAATTGTTTGCTTGTCGCCCAATAAATCGACGACGCCTTCGCCATAAACCCAAGGAAACGCGCCGCCCAATCTGCGGACTTCAACGCGGCCGATCTCGCCTATTGTTTTAACTAGGGCGCCAATTTCGTCTTTGTGGGCGGTAATGGCGATCGACTTGGAGGGATTGCGGCCCGGAATTAGGGCGATCGCATTGTCAGCGCGATCGATCCAAGCATTCACTCCCAGGGCGGCGAACTTTTCCATCAACCGCTGGTTAATTTCCGACTCCGCACCGCTGGGTGAGTGCAGCATGACTAATTCTTCGATTGTTTGAAATAGGCGATCGAACTCTAACATTTTTGATTCCCGGATTTGGGAGCGTATTTTGACATATATTAAAGCAGATTTTTTCTGGGTAGGAATCGTATTTTCTGAAGTGAATCTGATTTTTTTTGAACCGCAGAGGGCGCAGAGGGCGCAGAGAGCGTTATTATAAAAATGATTTTTTTTTAATATTCTTCTATGCTTGTCAATAAAATACTGCAACTTTTGCAACGTAAAATCCGCGCCCAAAAGTTAGGTGTAGAATTCAAGAGAGTTGCTAGCTTTAATTTGCCCGGTAATTTAATTGTGCAAGGAAATCGCCAACAAGTAAACTTGCCGGAGGAGAAAGGCATGGATGGAGAATTTATTGAAGTGCTTTTAGATGACTGTTACGGAGTGGAACAATTATCTGAATCGCTGATGAAAGTTCTCGATATCGGGGCGAATGTCGGGTTATTTCCGATCGCCGCCCGGAATCGATTTCCTCAAGCTGTAATTCACGCCTACGAAGCTAATCCAAACTTAGAAATTTACCTCAAACATCAATCTGAAATTGCCAATTTTACCTATTTTATGGAGGCTGTGGGAGCCGAAGATGGTAGAGTAGTTCTGGATATTCGGGAAGTATCGGGAAAAACGCGATCGCGCGTCAGCGAAAACGGTGATGTACCGATGGTATCGTTGAAAAGGGCGATCGATCGCATTGGCGGCAGCGTCGATTTAGCCAAAGTAGACTGCGAAGGTGCAGAATGGCTGTTATTTGAAGACCGAGATTCTTGGCAACTCGTGCAAAACCTGTCTTTAGAATATCACTTGTGGTCTGGTCACACTCACGCCGAAACCCGACAAGTTATTGAAAATTTAGGATTTCGGGTCACAAAGCAAACGCCAATAGATAAATGGTACGGCTCGATCTTAGCATCCCGAACCCCCAACCCTAAATAAGGTTCGTAGTTAGGACTTCAGTCCTCAGACTTTTTGAAGGACTGAAGTCCTAACTACAAACCAATTTTAACAGAATAGGACTTACGCGCGGGAGCCAGAAACCGGGTTTTTTCGAGAAAACTTTGTTGTGATTCGCAGATTTAGGGAAAAACCCGGTTTCTTTGTCGGAGTGCGCCCAGGACTGCTGAACTTGGATTAAATCAGTTCTTCACCTTGATTAAAACTGTGCATTCCTTGATTTTCCTCGACGCGCACAATAACATCTTCGGGAGTATTGATGATGCCTTTGAATGATTCTTGACTTGCTTGCAAAGCTTGTTCCTTGTTTTTGCGATCGGCAAGTTCGCGCTGCAACTTATCAATTATCCGTTCAAAACGAGCTGCTTGCCTGAGCATTTCCTGCTCCGAAAAATCCAGCAATTGAATCAAACTAGCAATTTGATTTTCCAGTAATTGATTTTCGTAAGCATTGTGAGATTGCACAATATTTGCCGATGTTTTTGAATTATTAAAAACATCTTTTTCGTCAGACAAAGACAGAGCCGTTTTGACACTAAGTGCAAAATGTTTAAACAATTGAGCTGTGCTATGGGGAATTTTTACTTTAAGGAAAATGACTACAGTAAACAAACTTCCCGATCGCAAAAGTCCCCCAAATGCCAAGACAGACTTGACTTTGTACGGGATAATTAAGGAATCTTGTTCCGGAATAAAGGGGCTGCCTTTTGCCTCGGATACGTGAAAAATATTTAATACTGCTGGTTCTAATTGCAGAAACCTTTCTCCCTCGATGCCGAGGACTGTAGGAATATCTAAACCGAACTGTCTGATGGTTTCCGAAATCGCCGGCATTTTGGCTACTACTTCGGTGCTAACTAAGGGAATAGCTGTATTTTCTACTGCTGTGTGCCGAGAATTCCACTGCGGTTCTATGCCTGCGGTTGCTAGTAGAGTCCAGCATTTCATGTCGGCGGCAGGGGATTTGCCATTCATTAAGCGGCGGGCGGATTGTTGCAATGATTCTTCTAATTCCCCGTAGGGATGAGTTTTGAACAAACGCACCAAAACACAGCTATTTTCTCCAGTTTGCGAATCGCAAAAATGTTGGTAAATATACTTGACAATTTTCTGGCTGCTAGCTTCCATACTAGCAGAATTTCTACCGAACTGGCGCAGCACTAAACTGCATTTCGCGATGTCTTGCGGGGTAAATAGGGTAATATCGTACATTAGAAAACGCTCTCCCAGACTCAAACACTCTTTTTCATTTATCCTTACGTCCGTTACCCCATCCGGAATTCTACTGAGAGTTTTTCCAAGTGTTAGTTAAAATATGTACAAAGTTTGCCAGCCAAATGCAGCGCTTGTCTGGCAGGATACAGAAATTAAGACTAAGCAAGAGTAATAGAAAACATCTATCCCGTAGCGCGCGCACCGCGCACAGAGAGGCAGATGTATGATTTATGGCGTTTGCAAGGATTTGTGGCGGTGACTCGGGCAGAGAAATTAAAGTAGCGAGACTTTTCTACCAGAGTCAGGATGATAATCTAACAGGTTTTTAGTGAGGACTTCAGTCCTCAGCAAAAGAAGGACTTAAGTCCTCACTACGAACCTGTAGTGAGGACTTAAGTCCTCAGCAAAAGAAGGACTTAAGTCCTCACTACGAACCTTTTTTTGTTTAAGTTGATGCTTTGTTTAAAATTTTTAATCATCCCAAACAACTCTACTGGGCTGGTTGAGACTTGGCTTGCAGAGCATCTTTAGCCGACAATCCCTGATCTTGAACGCCAAAATACCACAAACTTGCAGCAGCTTCGGCGCGAGTCACGGATTTCTTGGGCTGAAAGAGAGTAGTAAAACCAAAAACCCGACGAATATTCGCCAAATCTCCATTGTTGAAATCAGCTAAAACTGCTCGCGACGCCTGGGAATCAATCTTAGAAGCATCTTGAAAACCCCATTTTTCTTTTACTCCGTCAATGTTAGCTGTGGGCAAAACTTGACGAGTATCTAATGGTACTTTCCAAAGAATCATTGTTTCGCGGGTTAAAGGTGCATCCGGACGAAATTTCATATCTTTCGTTTCTCCAGAAAGCGAACTCGGAATTAAACCGGCTTCTGCTAAACCTTGAATTGCTGCAAAATCTGGATCTGTTTTGGGTATGTCAGAAAAGGCCGGTTCGCTAGATTCTACTGCTAATCTAATTTGTTTTGCTTGACGGCTGGCATAAATCTGATTGTTTGCTGCTACTAACCAGCGGGCGTATTCGCGGCGGGTGACAATTTTGTTGGGTTCGGGTAAACTGTTGCCAGTTTCTAAATTGGCACCGCTTTTCGATCGCACTTTCAGTGCTTCTAACTGAGCCAAATCTGCCACGTACTGCTGCAACTGTTGAGGAATTTTGGTGTCTAGTTGGCTAACTTTTTCTGATTTTGGCGAGGCGGATGGGGTTGGAGTAGTTCCTTCTGAATTTGATGGACTTGGTGAAGCGGTTGGAGATGGGCTAGACTCGGAATTGTTAGGTTGGGGACTGGCTGCTATTTCTGGGCCCTCTTTGCTGTAGTCGATCGCAAATTCTGTAGAACCTCCTACTTTTTGAGTCCCAGAAAGCGACACTGTTACCCGCAATTTATCTCGGGTTGCTACCAAAGAACCTTGTCCTTCGGCGGTTGGGCGGCTGACTATTTGCCAATTCCTGCGCCCAAATTCTGTCTGATAAAAGTTCTGAACCGAATTAACCGGATCTGTGCTTTCCCAGCGCAGCCGCACGTTTTTTGACTGTCCATCGCTGGGCGCACCAACTTCGATTAACTGAGCATTAGGATAGAGTGGAATCTCTGTCGGGAAATCGGCAGGAAGTTTGGCGGTTGTGCTGGTTTCAACTGCTGTCGCTGGGGGAGCAACAGGGACGGGAAGCGGAGTTTCGGTTAATTTCGGATCGGCGGCTACCGATTCTTCGAGGGCTTTGCTGTTGGGGCTGTTTGCACAAGCTGTCACAGAAACCAGCAGACTGATAGCCAGCCAAGTCTTTGCAGTAGCGAGTATATTGGTTTTATTAGTTTTACTGGTTTTGGTTGGGCCGATCGAGTTGCCTCGCCGTTGAGTACGTATAATATTCAGCATAAATCCCTCGTTTGCGGATATATTTCTAGGCTAGCGCAGATCGGACAAATATAATTTTTACCCAAATGAAATTTCTGCATATAATCCTAGTTACTGCTACGTTACTTGTTTCGGCCGTCAAGTTTGGCAGTCCCGCAAAAGCTGAAGCAGCCCCGCTGCGGGCGCCACTTCCTCAGCCGGAGTGGCAGCCGTTTTGCTCGGCAATGGGTCAGTTTGCGATCGATATGCCGGGAAATCCCAAAATTAATACTGAAACTTTTTCAACTCAAATTACCACTCATACATACAGGTCGATCTTAAAAAACAAAGAAACTTATTTACTTCAATATTTTGACCTAGATTTTCGGACTAGCAACAAGAATATCAAAATTACTTTAAATAATGCAGTAGATTTTTTTGTCGTGGCTGCAAATGCTAAATTGCTGCAAGTGCGTGATATTTCCCTGGGCGGCTACCCGGGAAAAGAGTTTGAGTTTCAGCCACTTTCTCCCAAGGAACCTATAGGTGTCGGTCAAGTTTTTTTGGTCGAAAAGCGCGTTTACGGGCTGGTTGCTACTACTCCAGAGCCAGAAAATGCTCAAAAATTTCTCGACTCTTTTCGTTTGTATTGAAGCAGGAAGTTCGGCAACGGATGTCAGCGATCGGTCATCAGTCATCAGTCATTAGTCATTGGTAATTGGTAATTGGTAATTGGTAATTGGTAATTGGTAATTGGTAATTGGTAATTGGTAATTGGTAATTGGTAATTGGTAATTGGTAATTGGTAA